>NZ_JBHVPD010000047.1:0-73930 GCF_042887525.1 Kitasatospora sp. NPDC057936 | reverse complement strand
AGTGGGTCCTGACCGAGACCGAGCCGGCCGCCCCGACGGCCGGGGCCGATCCGGCCTCCACCCTCGTCCCGGCCCAGCTGCCGGCTTCCGCCGCCGACTTCACCGGGCGGTCCGCGGAGGCCGAGGCCCTGCGCGCCGCCCTGCGGGAGCCCGGCAGCGTGCCGGTGGCGGCCGTCGCGGGCATGGGCGGGGTCGGCAAGACCGCGCTCGCCGTGCACGTCGCCCACGGCCTGGCCGCCGAGTTCCCGGACGGCCAGCTCTACCTCGACCTGCACGGCGCCGACGGCCGCCCCACCCGACCCGAGGAGGCCCTGGCCGCGTTCCTGCGCTCCTTCGGCGTCGTCGGCGACGCGATCCCGGCCGGCCTCGCCGAACGGTCCGCCCGCTACCGCTCGCTGCTCGCGGGCCGCCGTGTCCTCGTGCTGCTCGACAACGCGCGCGATGCCGAACAGGTCCGCCCGCTGCTGCCGGGCAGCGCCGGCTGTGCCGTCCTCGTCACCAGCCGCACCCGCCTCGGCGCCCTGCCCAACGCGCGTTTCACCGAACTCCCCGTGCTCCCGGCCGAGGACGCCGTCACCCTGCTCACCCGGGTGGTCGGCGCCGAACGGGTCGCCGCCGAGGAGCAGGCGGCCGGTGAACTCGTCCGGCTCTGCGGCCAGTTGCCGCTCGCCGTGCGGATCCTGGCGGCCCGGCTGGCCTGCCGCCCGAGCTGGACGATCGCCCGGCTGCTGGAGCAACTCACTGGCGACCGCTACCGGCTGGACGCGCTGCGCAGCGGCGACCTGGCCGTCGAGTCCTCGTTCCGCTTCGGCTACGACCAGCTGGACGACGAACAGGCCCGCGCCTTCCGGCTGCTGGCCGTCCCCGAGGTGCCCGACCTGTCGCCCGGGGCGGTCGCCGCGGTGCTGGACCTGCCCGAGCCGGACGCCGTCGAGCTCGCCGAGTCGCTGGTGGACTGCTCGATGCTGGAGAGCTTCGCCAGCCCCGACCACTACCGCTACCACGACCTGCTGCGGGCCTTCGCCCGGCGGGCCGGCCAGGGCGGCGACCCGGACGAGCTCCGGGCGGCACTGAGCCGCCTGGTGGACCACCACCACGCGCTGGTGACGGCGGCGCTCGGGGCGTCCTCCGCGCGGCGCGGCTTCGCCGTCGGCTCGTCCCCGGCCGTCGGCGCCCTGGTGAGCCAGTGCGCGAAGCTCCCCGGCCGCTCCGCCGACACCGCCCCCGCCCTCGGCCGGCTCGCCGAACTCCTGCTCGGCTGCTGCCTGTTGGCCGACTCCGGGCACGCCACCCGCCCGCTCGGCCACGCCGCCAACGCGCTCCTGCACGCGAGCGTCGAACAGGGTGACCGCGCCGCCGAGGCCCGCGCCCGGCTGGTCCTCGGCCGACTGCTGACCGAGGTCGGCTCGGTGCCCTCGGCCCTCGCCGAACTGCTCCGCGCCCGCGACCTGTGCACCGCCTTCGAACCGGCCCGCCCGCTGCTCGCCCTCGCCCACAGCTCGCTCGCCGCCTGCTTCCTCCAGGCCGGCCGCCCCGACGAGGCCGTGGCCGGCTTCTCGGCCGCCGGCTCCGCCTGGGACCGGGCCGGCGACCGCCGCTCCCTGGCCGCCGAACTCCTCAACCTGGCCGGCGCGTTCGCCCGCCAGGGCCGCCACGACGCGGCGAACCGGGTGATCGACCAGTCCCTCGTGATCAGCCACGAACTCGCCGACCGCGAGCTGGAGGCGCTCGCCCGCGACGCCCTCGGCACGATCGCCCACGACCGCGGCGACCTCGCCGAGGCCGCCGCCCACCGCCGCGCCGCCCTCGCCCTCACCGACCCCGCCGACCACCGCCGCACCGGCCGCCTCCTGCTGCGCCTCGCCGAGTCGCTGCGGGCTGCGGGGCGGTGGGACGACGCGGTGGGGACGGCGGGCGATGCCGTCGACGCGCTGACCCTGGACGGCGACCACCGCGGCCGGGGCCTGGCCCTGGCGGTCCTGGGCGACGCGCTGGCCGACAGCCGGACGGACCTGGCGCGGGCCCGCGCGTGCTGGGCGGAGGCGTACGGGATCCTGGCGCCGATCGGCTCCCCGGAGGCGGAGCGCCTGGTGCCGCTGCTGGGCGCCGACCACCCGGCGGGCCCGGCGCGCTCGCGCTGGCCGTCCTGGCTGCCGGGGTGAGCACGGTCTCACCACGTGGTCTCACCGCGACGAAGGCCGGGCCCTCGGGGAGGGCCCGGCCTTCGTCCGTTCGTCCGTTCGTCCGTTCGTCCGTTCGTCCGTCCGTCCGTCCGGTCAGGCGGCCGCGACCGCCCACACCTGGTCGGGGCCGCCCGTGCACTGGCTCACGACGGCGGGCACGTTCGGCCCCTTGGCCGTCAGGCAGGACTGGGTCCTCCCCGTGAGCGCGAGCAGGTAGCCGCCGGACGTCGGCATGAAGGACCAGACCTGGTTCACGCTGTACGTCGGCGAGGCCCATATCTGCGCCTGGGACGTCTCGTTGCTGGCGTCCAGGCGGCTCTGGTACTGGGTGGCGCCGTTGTTCAGGAAGTAGCCGCCGCCGTCCTGGCGGGTGACCAGCTGCCAGACGGAGGCGCGGCTGTTGTCGAGGGCCTGGATGACGGGGTTCTGGTTCTGGACTCCCGAGTCCTTGTCGGTCAGGGCGAGCCCGCGGTTGGTCAGCCGGACGTACGACGGGAGCCCGGTCGCCCCCTCCGACGGCGGCCGGACGGGCGGCTTGCCGGCGTTGGTGTCCGGGGGCGGCGGCGGGGGCGCGGCCGTGTACGGCGGCGGGTTGGGGGCCGTCGTGGGCTTGTCGGGTGGTGTCGACGGCTGGTAGCCGCCCTGGTTCCCGCCCTGATCGCCCGTCTGGTAGCCCGGCGTGACCGGGCCCGGGGTGTACGCCGGTCCCGGGGCGACGGCACTGGGCGACGGCGCCGGGGCGGCCGGCTCGGGGGCCGACGGGCGCGCCGGAGCGTTCGATCCGGAGGGGACGTCAGGCGGGCTGCCCGCGCCGCCCGCACTGCCTGCACTTCCTGCCCCGCCCGCACTGCCCGCACCGCCCGGCGCACCCGCACCGCCCGCGCCGCCCGCCGGAACCGGGCCCACCGGGGCACCGGGAACGGACGGCAGGGGCGACCCCGAAGCCGTGGGCGCGCCCGGTGACGGCGTGCCCGTGCCGGTGGGCGTGCCGGAGACCGCCGCGAGCGGGACCACCGTCGGAACCGCGGGCGCGGTCGGCCCGCCGCCCGCCAGCGCGGCGTCGGCCGCGGCCCGGCCGGCGTCCCGTCCGAGCGTGGTGGCCGCGGCGGCGGTGATGGCCGAGCAGAGCGCGACCACGCCCGCCGCGATCAGCAGCCGGCGGCGCCCCCGCAGCGCCGCCCGCAGCCGCCCGGCGACCGGACGCGGTCCCGTCGAGCCGGCCGCGGCGACCACCACCGGCCGTGCCGCCGTCCGGATGGCACTGCTCGACGGCGACACGGCCACCGTGGCCTCCACCACCTCCACCGGCTCGCCGTCGAGCGCGGCCCGGGCGGCCGCGGCCATGGTGGCGGCGTCCGGCCAGCGCTCGCCGGGGTCCTTCGCCATCGCGCGTGCCACCAGCGCCCGGACCGGGGCCGGGACGTCCGCCGGCAGCGGCGGCACGGGGGTGGTCAGGTGCTTGAGGATGACCTCCAGGGCCGTCTCCCCGTGGTACGGCAGCTGCCCGGACAGGCACTCGTAGAGCACGACGCCGAGCGCGTACAGGTCGGCCGCGGCGCTGACCGCACCGGTCGAGGCCTGCTCGGGCGCCTGGTAGGCGGCGGTGCCGAGGACCATGCCGGGCACGGTCAGCCGGGTGTCGCAGCCGGGGCGGGCGATGCCGAAGTCGGCGATCACGACGCGTTCGTCGCGGACCATCAGGTTGTCCGGCTTGATGTCCCGGTGGACGACGCCGGCCTCGTGCGCGGCCGTCAGCGCCTCCAGCACCTGGAGGGCCAGGCCGAGCGCCTCGGGAGCGTCGAGGCGGCCGCGCCGCTTCAGGACGTCGCTGAGCGGCTCGCCGTCGATGAGCTCCATGACGAGGTAGGCGATCGGGCGGCCGGTGCTGCCCCAGGCGGTCGTCCAGGAATGGCCGCCGTCGAGCCGGCCGGAGCCGAAGTCGTGCACGCCGACGATGCCGGGGTGGCGCAGCCGGGCCATCACCCGGGCCTCCTCGTGGAACCGCTCCGCGAAGCCCGGTTCGTCCAGCAGCGCCGGTTTCAGGACCTTGACGGCCACCCGGCGCCCGAGGACCTCGTCCTCGGCGAGCCAGACGTCGCCCATCGAACCGCCACCGAGCCACTCGTCCAACCGGTAGCGGTCACCGAGCGTGGTGCCACGCATGATCCTCCTCGACCCCGTACATCGTCGCGTCCCGCCGCCGTGGGCCCGGGCCGGGACCTTCGGTCGCGTTCCAACCGACCCTCTCACCAGCCTATAAACGCCGACTTGACGCGACCGCAGAGGGGTCCGGAAAAGCGGCTGGTGGAGCGGACGGTTCGTCGACGACCCCATCGGGAGCCGATCACTCCGCGCGCACCTCCGTCAGCGCCTCCGCCAGAGCCCCCGTCAACGAGTCCGTTGACGAACCGTCGACGCCGCGTACACCGCGGGGCGGTGGCATGTCCCCGCAGACCGGTCCACCGGGACCGGCCGGGAGGAGAGCTTCGACATGATCATCCGTCGAGCGGCCGCGGCCGCCGTCCTGTCCGCCGCGACCGTCGTGTCCGGCATGGCCCTGGGTGCCCAGAGCGCGAGCGCGGCCGAGTCGCTGCCGGCCAGCGGCGCCGACTACCGCATCTCCAGCTACGCGGGCGGCGCCCTGCAGTGGGACAGTCGGAACAACGGCACCAACGTGGTGATCCGCGACTGGAACGAGTCCTCCGCGCAGCAGGCGTGGACGATCCGGGACGAGGGCAACGGCACCTGGTCGATCAAGGTGCCCGGCACCAACAACGCGGTCGACCGCGACAAGGGCCGCAACACCGTCGGCTCCTGGAACTACGTCGGCGCCGACAACCAGCGCTGGTGGCTGGAGAACACTTCGACGGGCAACGGCCGCGCGTGGCTGCTGCACAGCGTCTCGGACGGCAACCTCTGCCTCACCCGCGGTGCCGACCTCAACGCGAAGGTGACCGCCTGCAACGCCGGCGACCCGGCACAGTCCTGGAACCTGGACAAGAACTCCGCCACCACCCCGCCCACCACCGGCCGCCCGACCATCGACCTGGACTACTCCCAGGCCCCCGACCTCGGCCCGTGGCTGGAGCAGCAGAAGCAGACCGTCGCGGCCTACTACCCGCAGATCTCCAACCTCATCATCCGGGGGGCGTTCCAGGCGCCCTCCTACTTCAAGATCATCATGGACCCGTCGCTGACCCAGTACCCCGCCTACGCGACGAAGCCCAACGGCGGCGTCAACGAGATCCACGTCAACATCGGCTACGTGCGGGGCAACCGGAACGACACCGGCTTCCTGGTGCACGAGGCCGTGCACGTCGCGGTCTGGAACAACCCCAACGGCCCGGACAGGGACCACGGCTGGATGGGCGAGGGCCTCGCGGACTGGGTGCGCGACTACAACTTCCAGCCCGGCACCGGCGCCCAGCACTTTGGCCCGGACGACCACTACAACAGCGGATACCAGGCCACCGCCCGCTTCATCGACTACGTCTCCAAGACCTACCGCCAGCCCGACCTCGCCTACAAGCTGAACCTGAACCCGAACGACGACGGCATCTGGGCCCGCCTCACCGGCAAGGGCCCCGACCAGCTCTGGAACGAGATGCCCAAGTAGCCCCCGCCATCGGCCCCGCGGCACCCCGGCACCCCGGCACGCACGGCGCCGGGGTGCCGCGGCGCGTCCGCCCCACCCGGACGGCCGGTGGGACGGCGGGCGGCACGCGCCCCCCGACGGCGGACTCCGGAGGGCGCGTGAGGTCGCGCACACCTAGGGTGAGCGGACGGGCGCGGGGCGTGTGCGGCCCCGGCGTGCGCCCGCTCGCGCGCCCGTTCGCCAGTCCGGGGGCCGATCGCGCCGTCCGGCCTTCCGAGAGGTGGAGTCCCCATGCACACCGTCGTCCGCGGTGCCGGAGCGCTCGGGCTGAGCGCGCTGCTCCTCACCTCGTCGGCCGGCTGCCAGGGCGGGGCCGCGCCCGCCGCCGAGCCCGTGCCGGCCGCGCCGGTGACGGCGGCGCCCGCGGCGGTCCAGCAGCTCGACTGGCACGCGTGCGGCGCGCCGGACGCCGCGCAGGGCGGCGGCACCCCGCCCGCGGGGGACTGGCAGTGCGCGACGCTCAAGGCCCCGCTGGACTACGCCAAACCGGGCGGCGGCACGATCGACCTCGCGCTGATCCGCTCCCGGGCCAAGGACGAGCAGCACCGGATCGGTTCGCTGGTGTTCAACTTCGGCGGCCCCGGCGGCTCGGGCATCACCACGCTGCCGGCGCTCGCGGACACCTACGCCTCCCTCAACACCCGCTACGACCTGGTGAGTTTCGACCCGCGCGGGGTCGGTGCGAGCGCCGGGGTGAAGTGCCTGGACGACAAGGCGATGGACGCCGCCAACGCGATCGACAACACCCCCGACAGCCCGGCGGCCGTCAAGGCGCTCGACGAGAGCACCGCGCAGTTCAACTCGGCGTGCGAGCGCAACTCCGGCCCGGTGCTGCCCTTCGTGGACACCGAGAGCGCCGCCCGCGACATGGACCTCATGCGGCAGGCCCTCGGGGACCAGCAGCTGCACTACTTCGGCATCAGCTACGGCACCCAACTCGGCGGCGTCTACGCGCACCTGTTCCCGCAGCAGGTCGGCCGCGCCGTGCTGGACTCGGTGGTCGACCCGACGAAGGACCCGGCCCAGTCCTCGCTCGGCCAGGCCAAGGGCTTCCAGCTCGCCCTGGAGGACTTCATGAAGGCCTGCTCCACCGGCGTGCCGGACTGCCCGACCGGCAGCGGAGGCGCCGACGGCACCGCCCGGGTCACCGGACTGCTGCAGTCGCTGGAGCAGAAGCCGCTGCCGACCGACAGCGGGCGTCAGCTGACCGAGAGCCTCGCCGTCACCGGCATCGCGGGCGCGCTGTACAGCCAGGAGACGTGGCCGGCGCTGGCCGCCGGGCTCACCGAGGCGATGCAGCGGGGCACCGGCACGGTGCTGCTCCAGCTCGCCGACGGTCTCCTCGGGCGCGACCCGAGCGGGCACTACAACGACCTCAACGCGGCGAACCGGGCGATCAGCTGCGTGGACGCCAAGCAGCGCTACTCGGACCAGGACGTCGAGCAGCAGCTGCCGCAGTTCAAGGACGCCTCGCCGGTCTTCGGCGCGTTCACCGCGTGGGGCCTGACCGGCTGCACCGGCTGGCCGGTCGCCGGCAGGACCGACCACCCCGAGGTCTCCGCCACGGGCGCCGCGCCGATCCTGGTGGTCGGCACCACCGGCGACCCGGCCACCCCGGTCGAGGGCGCCAGGACGATGGCGCAGCAGCTGGGCGCGGGCGTGGGCGTCACGGTGACGCTCCAGGGCGAGGGCCACGGCGGGTACAACACCGGCAACCCGTGCCTGAAGACGACGGTGGACGCCTACCTGCTCGACGGCAAGGTGCCGGCGGACGGCACGGTGTGCGGCCAGGGCTAGTTCACTGGCACGTGGCCCACGGTCGCTTGGACAAGTCCAAGTGGCCCACTCGAACCAGGTCTGATTGGCACTGTCCGGCGGTCCACTCGGCGCCTAGGCTCCTCACCGTGACCACCAAAGTTGACTTCTACTTCGACCCGATCTGCCCGTTCGCCTGGATCACCTCCCGGTGGATCCTGGAGGTCGAGCGCGAGCGCGAGCTCGACCTGACGTTCCGCGTGATGAGCCTGTCCGTCCTCAACGAGGGCCGCGAGGGCCTGCCCGAGCGCTACCAGCGCCTGCTGACCACCGGCTGGGGCCCGGTCCGGGTCTGCATCGCCGCCGCCGAACGGTTCGGCGAGCACGTGCTGCGCGACCTGTACACCGCGCTCGGCACCCGCCTGCACGACCAGGACCGCGAGGCCGACGGGACGGTCATCCGGGAGGCGCTCGCCGAGGTCGGCCTGCCGGAGGACCTCGCCGACGCGGCCGGGAGCACCGCGTACGACATCGCGCTGCGCAAGAGCCACCACGAGGGGATGGACCCGGTCGGCGAGGAGGTCGGCACGCCGACGATCCACGTGGACGGCGTCGCGTTCTTCGGCCCGGTGCTGACCGGGATCCCGCGCGGCGAGGACGCGGTGCGGATCTTCGACGGCGTCCGGGCGCTGGCCGCGTACCCGAAGTTCTTCGAGCTCAAGCGCACCCGGACGGGGTCGCTCGACTTCTCCTGACCGACCCGGGAGGGCCGGGGGAGGGTCTTCCGCTCCTGATCCACTCCCGTCCGGGGCCGTCTCGTCCGACCATGGAGACGGAGGCCCCGGCGGTCACCCCGCCCGGCCGCCTCCGGAGAGGCGGTGAGCGCAGATGACCGGACGGATCCGCCTGCGCGCCACCCGGCACCCGGCCACCCGGCACCCGGCCACCCGGCACCCG
The DNA here is from genome assembly GCF_042887525.1 of Kitasatospora sp. NPDC057936. Classification (NCBI taxonomy): domain Bacteria; kingdom Bacillati; phylum Actinomycetota; class Actinomycetes; order Kitasatosporales; family Streptomycetaceae; genus Kitasatospora; species Kitasatospora sp. NPDC057936. Next base: position 65,380 of record NZ_JBHVPD010000047.1, on the reverse strand, counting down.
GCCACCCGGAACCCGACCACGCAGCACCTGGCCACCCCGCCGGGTCCCTCCTCGCCGGGCCCCACCCCGCCCGGAGGGCCGAAACCCAACCCGTTCAAGCCGACGCCGCCCAAGCCGTCGCCCCCGAGCGTGCGTCGCTGGCTGCTGCCCGTGGGCGCCCTGCTGGCCCTGATCCTGCTGCTCGTCGTCCAGGCCCCGGGCCCGGCCGGCACCAAGTACGGGTACTCCGACTTCGTCGGCCGGGTCGACACGGGCCAGGTCAAGACGGTGAACGTGACGGACACCGGCGGCGTCAGCGGCACCCTCAAGGACGGCACCCGCTTCACCAGCCAGATCCCGACCGCCCTGGACACCACGCAGCTCAGCCAGTCCCTCTCCGCGCAACACGTGGACGTCACCGGCAGCCGCACCGGCGGCAGCTCGATCTGGTCCACGCTGCTGCTGTTCCTGCCGCTGCTGGTCTTCGGCGGGCTCTTCCTGTGGTCCGGCCGGCTCGCCGCCCGCTCGGTCACCGGCGGCCTGAGCGCGATCGGGCGCTCCCGGGCGAAGATCATCGAGGCCGAGCGGCCCGCCACCGGCTTCGCCGACGTGGCCGGGTACGAGGGCGTGAAGCAGGAGGTCAGCGAGGTCGTCGACTACCTGCGCAGCCCCGGGCGGTACGCCGCCGCAGGGGCCAAGGGGCCGCGCGGAGTGATCATGGTCGGGCCGCCCGGCACCGGCAAGACCCTGCTGGCCCGCGCCGTCGCCGGCGAGGCCGAGGTGCCGTTCCTGTCCGTCACCGGCTCCGGCTTCGTCGAGATGTTCGTCGGCGTCGGCGCCTCCCGCGTCCGTGACCTCTTCGACGAGGCCCGCAAGCGCGCACCGTCCATCATCTTCATCGACGAGATCGACGCCGTGGGCGCCCGCCGCGCGGGCGGCTCCCGGCTCGGCGGCAACGACGAGCGCGAGCAGACCCTCAACCAGCTGCTCGCCGAGATGGACGGCTTCGACCAGAGCACCGGCATCGTCGTCATCGCCGCCACCAACCGGCCCGACGCCCTCGACCCGGCCCTGCTGCGCCCCGGCCGCTTCGACCGGCAGGTCACCGTGCCGCTGCCCAACCAGCGCGAGCGGGCCGCGATCCTCGCCGTCCACGTCGTCGGCAAGACCCTCGCCCCGGACGCCGACCTCGACCGGATCGCCCGCGGCACCCCGGGCTTCTCCGGCGCCGACCTCGCCAACCTCGTCAACGAGGCCGCCATCAACGCCGTCCGCGCCGACCGGGCCACCATCACCGCCGACGACCTCGACACCGCGCGCGACCGCGTCCTGCTCGGCCGCCGCGAGTCCTCCAACGCGCTGCTGCCCGACGAGCGGCACGCCGTCGCCGTCCACGAGTCCGGGCACGCGCTGATGGCCGCGCTGTGCGAGCACGCCGACCCCGTCGCCAAGGTCACCATCCTCCCGGCCGGCGTCGCCCTCGGCGCCACCGAACAACTCCCCGAGGCCGAGCGGCACCTGTACAGCGAGAGCTACCTGACCGACCTGCTCACCGTGCAACTCGGCGGACGGGCAGCCGAGTTGGTCGTCTTCGGCGAGGGCTCCACCGGCGCGGCCAACGACCTCGCCAACGCCACCTCCGTCGCCACCCGGATGGTCCGCGAGTTCGGCCTCTCCCCGGACCTCGGTCCGGTCGGCTACGCCTCGGGCTCCTCCCACTACCTCGGCGAGAGCCCCGAGGACCTGCTGCGCCGCCCCTACTCCGAGGAGACCCAGCGCGCGATCGACGAAGCCGTCGCCGCCCTGCTGCGCGGCGCCGAGCGGCGCGCCATCGGTCTGCTGCGTGAACACCGGCACCACCTCGACGAGTTGGCCGCACTGCTGGTCGAGAAGGAGACGGTGGACGGCGCAGTGGTGCTCGACATCCTCCGCCACCCGGCCGCTACCCTCCCCGAATGACCCGAGTGACCCGAGTGACCCGAACGACCGGACGTGACTGGCAGGACCGCGCGGCAGGCGCGGTGATCGGCTCAGCCGTGGGCGACGCCCTGGGCGCGCCGTACGAGTTCGGGCCCGCCGGGGCCTTCTCGGCCCGCTTCCCCGACGGCGACGGCGAGATGATCGCGGGTGGCGGCTGGGAGCGCGGCGAGGCGACGGACGACACGCAGATGGCCGTCCTCGTCGCCGAATCGCTGCTGGACAAGGGCGAGTTGGACCTGCCGGACATCTTCGCCCGGTTCCAGCGCTGGGTGGCCTCCGAGCCGAAGGACGTGGGCATCCAGACCGAGGACGTCCTCACCAACGGCCACACCTGGAACCTGGCCGCCGCGATCCACTTCAACACCACCATGCGCGCCGCCGGCAACGGCGCCCTCATGCGCGCCGCCCCCTCCGCCGTCGCCTTCGCCCCCGCCGGGCGCGAGGCCACCATGGCCGCCGCCCGCCGGATCTCCGCCCTCACCCACGGCGACGGCGCCGCCTGGGAGGGCACGGCGATCCTCCACGAGCTCGTCCGGCACGCCCTCGACGGCGCCGACCCGCTCGCCGCGATCCCGGACGCCCTGGCCCGCGTCGAGCCCGACCACCGCGAGCGGTACGCCGTCGTCCTCGACCCCGACTGGCACCCCGACCGCGCCACCGAGCCCAACGGCGCCGTCTGGCCCTGCCTCGGCTCCGCCGTGTGGGCGCTGCGCACCACCGAGGGCTACCCGGCCGCCGTCCGCGCCGCGATCGACCTCGGCGGGGACACCGACACCGTCGCCGCCGTCACCGGCGCGCTGGCCGGGGCCGTGTACGGCCTCGGCGCGATCCCGGCCGCCTGGACCGAGCCGCTGCACGTGCCGCTGCCCGGGTTCGGCGGGCGGGTGCTGCGGACGTCGGACCTTCTACTACTGGCCGGTAGGCTCGCCGCCGGGACCGGCTACGATGCCACGTGATCACGCGACGAACGGGGGGCTCATGGACGTGACTTCGAGGCCGGTGGCGCACGTCGTCGGCGGGCGGGACGAGGTGGTCGACGACCGCTGGGGCGCCGTCGCCGCGATCGTCCGGCTGGACGGCGAGCAGTTCGCCGAGGAGGCGCTGTACGGGCTGGCGGACTTCTCCCACCTGGAGATCGTCTACCACTTCGACCGCGTGCCGGCGGACAGGATCGAGACCGGCGCCCGCCACCCGCGCGGCAACACCGACTGGCCGCTGGTCGGCATCTTCGCCCAGCGCGGCAAGAACCGGCCCAACCGGCTGGGCGTCTCCCGCTGCGAGCTGCTCCGCGTGGACGGCCTCGACCTGCACGTTGTGGGCCTGGACGCGGTGGCCGGCACGCCGGTGCTCGACATCAAGCCCTACCTGGCCGAGTTCGGCCCGCGCGGCGAGGTCCGCCAGCCGGCCTGGTCGAGCGAGCTCATGCGCGACTACTACGAGTACGACGAGGCGGGCGAGTGACGGCGGCGGCCGAGCGGCTCGCCGTGGTCTCCGGCGGCGGCACCGGCATCGGCCGGGCGATCGCCGCCCGGCTCGCCGCCGACGGGAACCGGGTGGCGATCCTCGGGCGGCGCGCGGCCGTCCTCGACGAGGCCAGGGACGCGATCGAGCGGACCGTCGGGCCGGGCCGGGTCCTGCCCGTGCCGGTCGACCTGACCGACCCCGAGGCGGTCGAGGCCGCCGCCGCGCGGATCGCGGAACTCGGCCCGGTGGACGCCCTCGTGAACAACGCGGGAGCGATCGTCACCCCGCCCGCCGACCGCAGCCTCGCCGCCCTCGCGCACTCCTGGCGCCAGGACCTGGACGGCAACCTGCTCTCCGCCGTCCTCCTCACCACCGCCCTGCAGGACCACCTGCGCAGGCCCGGGGGCCGCCTGGTCGTGATCAGCTCGGCCGCCGCCCAGCGCGGCGGCGCCGGCCCGCACTCGCTCGGCTCGTACGCCGCCGCCAAGGCCGCCCTGCACGGCTGGGCCTTCGGTCTGGCGCGGCAGTTGGGCCCGGACGGAATCACCGTCAACGTCCTCGCGCCCGGCTACGTCGAGGACACCGAGATCTTCGGCGACGGCTGGACGGAGGCCTTCCACGCGCAGAAGGTGGCCGACACCCTGGTGGGCCGCGCCGGCACCCCGGCCGACGTGGCCGAGGCCGTCTCCTACCTCGCGTCCCCGGCGGCCGGGTACGTGACCGGCCAGGTCATCGGCCTCAACGGCGGTGCGGTGCTCGGCCGCTGAGCGGAGCGGCTACGGGTACGGCGCCAGCGCCGGAGGCGTCCGCAGCCCGTGGTGGCGTCGCAGGGCGGCGAGCGCCGCGTGGTGGCCGCACATGCCGTGGACGGACGGCCCCGGCGGGGTGGCGGCGGAGCAGAGGTAGACGCCGGGCAGCGGGGTCTCGTACGGGTTCCATCGGGCCACCGGGCGGGCCAGGGACTGGCGGAGGGTGAGGGCGCCCGCGCCGATGTCGCCGCCGACGTAGTTGGGATTGTACTCCTCGTACTGCCGCGCCGACAGGCCGCGCGAGGCGACGATCGTGTCGCCGAAGCCGGGCGCGTAGTCCTCGATGCGGCGGCGGATCAGGTCGACCGGGTCGCGCGGGTCGCCGTGCGGGACGTGGGCGTAGGCCCAGACCGGTCGCCTGCCGCCGGCCTCGCGGGTGGGGTCGGTCACGGCCGGGTCGACGACGAGCACGAACGGGTCCTCGACCGGGCGGCCCGCGGCCGTCGCCGTCTCCCGGCGGACGATGTCGGCCCGGGTGCCGCCGACGTGGACGGTGCCGGCCCGGCCCACGAGCGGGTTCGTCCAGGGGATCGGCCCGTCGGTGAGGAAGTCCGCCTTCGCCGCCCCCGGCCCGTACCGGTAGCGGCGCAGCGACCGCCGGTAGCGTTCGGGGAGCCGGGGGCCGGCCATAGCGAGGAACTCCTTGGGGCCGACGTCGAGCAGCACGAGCGGGACGTCGCCGAGTTCGGCGAGGTCGCGGATGCGCTGCCCGGTGTGGAAGACGCCGCCGTGGGCGGTGATGTCGGCGGCGAGGGCGTCGGCGATGCGGGCGCTGCCGCCCTCGGGGAGCGGCCAGCCGGTGCTGTGCGCGGTGTGGGCGAGCAGGAGCGCCACGGCGGCCGAGGTGACCGAGGGGAGCCTGCCGACGGCGTGCGCGGCCACGCCGGTCAGGAGCGCCCTGGCCGGTTCGGTGCGCAGGAGCCCGAAGGGCGTGAGCCGGGTCGCGAGCGACGGCACCCGCGCCCCTAGGAGCAGCGGCGCGAGGAGGTCGCCCGGCACGCTGCGCTGGTCGGAGAGGAGCAGGTCGACGACGGCGGGGGAGCGGTCGGCGAGCGGCCCGAGGAGCTGCATCCAGCGGCGGCCGTCCGGGCCGAGGTGGGCGGCGGTGCGGCTCAGGTTGCGCCAGGCCGCGGCGGCCCGCCCGCCGGGCAGCGGGTGGGCGTACGGGATGTCGGGCTGGAGCAGCCGGACGCCGCGGGCGGGCAGGTCGAAGCGGCGGAAGAACGCGGAGGCGGCGGCCATGGGGTGGACGGCCGCGCAGATGTCGTGCCGAACGTCGCTGTCGAACAGCGACGTGGTGCGCAGCCCGCCGCCGATGGTGTCGGCCGCCTCGAAGAGGGCGACGCGCAGCCCGGCCCGGGCCAGGGTGACGCCGGCGGCGAGACCGTTGGGGCCGGTGCCGACGACTGCGGCGTCGAACGTCATGCGGCGACCCCCTGGTGTTCGGCGAGGCGCCGGTAGAGGCCGCTCTCCTCGCTGAGGTCGGCGTGGGTGCCGACGGCCTGCACGCGGCCCCGGTCGAGCACGATGATCCGGTCCGCCCGGGTGATGGTGGAGAAGCGGTGGGCGATGGCGACGACGGCGCGGGTGCGGGCGATGGCGGCGATGCTGTCGCGCAGCGCCGCCTCCGACGCGCCGTCGAGGCTGGCGGTGGCCTCGTCGAGGAGCACGATCCGGGGTTTCTGCAGGAGGGTGCGGGCGATGGCCAGGCGCTGGCGCTCGCCGCCGGACAGGCCGGCGCCGCGTTCGCCGAGTTCGGTGTCGAGGCCGTCCGGCAGGGCGGCGACGACGTCGGTGAGGTGGGCCATCCGCAGGGCCTCGGCGATGTCCTCGCCGGTGGCGCCGGGGGCCGCGTAGGTGAGGTTCTCGCGGACGGTGCCGCGCAGCAGGGTGTGTTCCTGGTCGACGTAGCCGACGAGGGAGCGCAGCTGGTTGAGCGGCATGCGGGCGGTGTCGGTGCGGCCGATGCGGATGGTGCCGGCGGACGGTTCGTGGAGCCGTTCGGCGAGCTGGAAGAGCGTGCTCTTGCCCGCGCCGGACGGGCCGACGACGGCGGTGAGGCCGCGGTCGGGGACGGTCAGCGACACGTCGTGGAGGACGGGGGTGTCGCTGCCGGGGTAGGCGAAGGTCACCCCGTCGAAGACGAGGCCGTGCCCGTCGACGGGGGCGTGGGCGGGCGGTCCGGCGTCCTCCTGCTCGATCGCCCCGAGCTCGGAGAGGCGGTCGAGGGAGGCCCGGCCCTGCTGGAACTGGGCGATCGACATGAAGAGCATCACCAGCGGTGCGACCAGGTAGAACAGGTACATCATGAACGACGTCAGGTCGGCGGGCGCCATGTCGCCGGTGGCGACGCGGGCCATGCCCCACGCGATGACGACGGTCAGGGCGATCTGGGTGCCGACGTTCATCGCCGGGGTGAGCAGCGCCGACAGGGCGGAGACCCGCACCCCGGAGCGCCGGGCGCGGTCGGCGAGGCCGCCGAGGTGCTCGGTCTCCCGCTCCTCGGCACGGGAGGCCTTGACGGTCGGCAAGGCGCCGAGGACACGCATCAGGGCGGAACCGTAGACGCCGGTGTCCTCCCGGTTCGCCACCGCCACGAGCCGCACCCGGCGGGCCAGCAGCAGCGAGACGGCGCTGGCCGTGCCGAGGCAGGCGAGGGTGGTGGCGAGCAGCAGCGGGTCGATCCAGGCCATCATCGCGATGCCGCCGAGAACCATGAACGCGCTGGTGACGATCTGGGCGAGCGCCTGCGTCATGCAGACCCGGGCCAGCGAGGTGTCGGTGACCATCCGGGTGAAGACGTCGCCCTGGTCCCAGCGGTCGTAGGAGCGCAGGCGGGAGCGGAGCAGCCGGGCGCCGAGGGTGTGCCGGATGTCGTACACGACGTCCTCGCCGGCCCGGCCGATCGCGTACGCGTGGGTCGCGGCGAGCACGGCGTCGGCGGCGAACAGGGCGGCGGCGAGCAGGATCGGCCCGGTCAGGGGGCGGTCGGCGGCGAAGGCCTCGATCATCCCGCCGATGACGAGCGGCTGGGCCAGCGTCGCCGCCGCGCCGGCGAGGCCGAGGAGGATGCCGGTGAGCAGCAGCGCGCGGTGCCGCCGGGCGATCTGCCAGGGGTTCACGCCGCTTCCCCGGGCCCGCTCGCGGTCCCGGTCCCGGGCTTGACGTACGTGCAGACGAACATCGGCGAGCGCTCCGCGTACGGCTCGCCGCCCCAGCCCGCCGAGCGGCTCTCGGGCACCAGCCCGGCCGCCCGCGCGTACGCGTCGACCTCGTCCGGCGTGGTGAGCCGGGACAGCTCGGTGCCGACGCGCGTGCTGCCGTCGGCCTCGTACCAGATGTGGGAGCAGTGCCACAGGTCGTTCTCGGGCAGCAGCGTCGAGTGCGTCTGCAAGCCGGTGCCGCGCTCCGGGTACGGGGTGAAGTAGGTGGCGTGGCTGCGCCCTTCGTGCAGGGCGTGGATGGCGGGCCGGTTGTGGGTCTCGACGACGAGCCGTCCGCCGGGGGCGAGCAGGCCGGCGGCGCGGCGGACGGCGAGCTGCTGTTCCTCGGGGGTGAGCAGCATCGACAGCGTGCCGCAGACGCAGTAGACGAGCCCGGCGGTGCGTTCGGCGCGATAGGTGCGGATGTCGCCGTGGACGGGCTCGACGTCGGTGCGGCCGGCCAGGGCCGCGCGCAGGCCGTCGAGCATCTCGGGGGAGGAGTCGACGCCGGTGACCGGGCCGACGAGCGCGGCGAGCGGCAGGGCGATCCGGCCGGTGCCGACGCCGAACTCGACGGTGCCGGCGGCCGGGTCGGGGTGGAGCGCGGCGAGGTGTCCGGCGGTGCGGGCGGCGGAGTCGTCCTTGGGGAAGAGCCGGTCGTACCAGCCCTTGAACTCCAGCCCGTAGCCGATGTCGTGGACGGAGGGGGTCTGCACGGTGCTCACTTGGACCTCCCCTTCAGCACCCCGTAGGCGATGGCGCCGGCGATCACGGCACCGATGGCGACGACGATGTACGCGGCCATGGTCAGCTCCTCACTGCGGTGGTGGCGGGCCGGGCGGCGAGCGGGCGCCGCGCGTCGGCCGGGTCGAGCGGGGTGTACGGGGAGACGAAGACCATCTCGGGGTCCTGCGTCCTGTCGTATCCGGTGGCGCGGGCCAGCGCGAACTGGAAGCCGCGGACGTCCGCCGCGTCGCCGCGCTCGTGGATGGTGGCGCGCAGGTACTCGGTGAGGGTCCGGTAGGCCGAGGTGCGGGTGACGACGGCGAAGCCCTTGTCGATGACGTGCAGGATCTCGCTGCAGATGTCGAAGACGGCCTTCTCCGGGCGCCGGGTGGGGAACCAGGCGATCTGCCAGGGCTTGCGGCCCTCGATCACGTCGAGGCCCTCCCACGGGGAGGTGGTGCCGTCGGCGCCGAGGGTGCGGTACAGGAAGTGGTAGTCGTGCATGGCCGGGGTGGGCGCGAAGAACCGCCAGTTCGGCAGCAGCGAGAAGGTGTCCTTGAGCTGGAGCCGGTTGAACGCGGGGTGCGGGTGCTGGGTGGCGAGGGTGCCGAGCAGCATCGCGGCCCCGGCGATCCGCCAGGCGGCGCCCTTGCCCTTGAATACGGCGCTGCCCTTGAATACGGCGCTGCCCTTGAACACGGCGCTGCCCTTGGACATGGCGCTGCCCGTGAACACGCTGCGCACGTCGGGACGGGGGGTCACGTGGCGGCCTCCTGGTCGGCAGGGTCCGCGGGGGCAGCGGACCGGGCGTCCGCGACGCGGTCGAGGAACGCGGTGATGAGGTCGGCCGCCCGGTGCGCGAAGCGGCTCTGGGTGAGCAGGGTGTCGTGCCCGGCGCCCTCGACGACCGTCACCTCGGTGTGCGCGCCGCCCACGTGGGCCTCGGCCAGCTCCCGGTGCATCAGCAGCTGGTCGGGGTCGCGGTCGACGGTCTGCTGCGCCGAGACGACCAGCGCGTGCGCGCCCTCGACGGGCTCCAGCGGGCCGCAGAAGGCGCGGAACTCGGCCTCCACGGCGTCCCATTCGCGCCGCCCGGCCTCCCACATCCGCGCGTCGGCGTACTGCGCGAACGCCTTCTTGCGGTACGCGGCCGGCAGCCCCTCGACCCACTCGGGGCGGGCCATCAGGACGCCGGTGCCGAGGCGCAGGTACCAGGCCATCCGGGTGAGCGAGGTGCGCAGCTGCCCGGCTGACTCGCTCTGCTGCCTGGAGCGGTTGAGCTCGTCGGGGTGCGAGGAGTCGAGGTAGACGACGCCGTGCAGGCGCCCGCCGAGCTGCGCGGCGGCGCGGCGGGCGAGCTCGCCGCCGAGCGAGTGGCCGACCAGGACCACCTTCCGGTCCGGCTCGACCGCGAGGCGGACGAGGTCGACGAGGTCGTCGACGGACTCGGCCAGCCGGAAGCGCGCGGCGCAGCGGTGGCGGCTGCCGGCGTACCCGGCGCGGGCGTAGGTGACGACGCCGTAGCCGGTCTCCTTCGCGAGGCGCTCGGTGATCCAGGCGAAGTGCTCACTGGTGGAGACCATGCCGGCGGCGAACACCAGGACGGGCTCCTCGGCGCGTCCGTGCGCGAGCACCTCGTACTGCAGCTCGTTGCCGTGGCGGGTGGTCAGCACGCGGGAGGTGTGCCAGCCCTCGGTGGTGCGCAGGCGGCGCTGGACGGCGGTGCCGACGGCGATCGCGCCCGCGCCGGCGAGCAGCAGGAGTGCGGCGGGCAGTGCCCGGTCGTCGCGTCCGGCGACGGCGGGGTGGTCCTTCGGGGTGGAGGTGTAGGCCACCATCGGGTGCATCGCGGTGAACGCGGTGCCGAACCGGCCGAGGCCCATGAAGTACCCGTTGGCCAGGTGGAACGCGGCGGCGCTCGCGATGACCGGCCGGGCGAGACGGCCCTTGCAGGCGTAGGCGAGCGGGAACAGGCACTCCAGCGCGAGCACGCCGTGGGTGAGGTACCGGGCGGCCTTCGGGTGCTCCTGGGTCCAGCGGTACATGCCCTCGTGGCCGTACGTGCGGGTGCGCATGACGCCGCCGAGCGCGGAGGCGTCGCGCCAGGGCTCGCCGAGCAGCTTGACCCAGCCGGAGACGAGGTACGAGAGGTTGGCCTGGAGCGCGACGTACCAGAGCAGCGCGTCCTTGGCCTGCGGGGACCGTACGAGCCGGGCCGCCCCGGTGGCGGTCTGCACGAGGATCGCGACCTGGTCGGAGCCGTCGGTGCCGTAGCGGTGGCGCGGGTAGAGCAGCGCGGACGTGGAACCGAGGAAGAGGCTCCCGGCGCCCCGCCAACGGGAGTTGCCGGGCAGCAGCATGCCGGTGGCGACGGCGGCGCGCGCGACGTGCAGCGCGGTGGTGGTCCGCGGGCCGCTCACGGCGTTCAGCAGCCGCCGCACCAGCGGGGTGGATTCGGCCTGGACGTCCTTGACGATGGCCCAGTCGTTGAGCCCGCCCCGGCGGATCTGCCGCCGCTGCGCGAGGTACTCCAGGGAGGAGGTCAGCGTGGTGGCGGCGGCCAGCCGTTCGGACAGGCCGAGGGCGCGGTCCCGGCTCACCGCGGCCGGGGCGAACACCGCCGAGGCGATCTTCCGGGTGTTCCTGGCGAATTGCACGCGTGGCACGTATTTCACGTGGTCCCTTTCACGGCGCCCCGGCGGTCGGGGGCGCTAGGCTGGCCGTGGGCCTGCCGGGCCAGAACGCACCTCTGGCCCGGCAGGCGTCGTGGAGCATCCGCCCCGGTCAGGGGGCGGTCGTCATCAGCCCTGGCGGCCGAGTTCGAACGCGCCGATCACGGCGGAGGAAATCGCCACGCCGCCGAGAAAAGCACCGGGAGTCGCCAGAACCGGGCTGGCCTCCGGGAAGATGACACCCTCCTCGGGGATTTCCATCGCGTTCACGGCCTCGATGACGTCGTTCATTTTCGCGTCCTTTCGAAAGATGGCTGGGCGGAGCGGGGGAAAGGGGGGCCGGTCAGCCGACCGCGCGGCCGAGCGCGTAGGCGCCGCCGACCAGGGTCGCACCGCCGACGAAGGCGCCGACGGCCTTGGCCCCGCCGATGGCGGCCAGCGCGGCGGCCGGCGTCGCGAGGACGGGCAGCGCGTCGCCGTGGGTGTCGGCGGCCTCGATGGTGCCGAGGTCCAGGCCGTTGACGTGGGAAACGATGTCGTTCATGGCATTCCTCTCCCTGGAAGGGATTTCCGGTGGATGATCAGCCGTTCCGCGCTCGGGGCGGCGGAACGGCGCCGAACCGCCATGCCGTGAATTCCCCCCGGAGCCGCCAACGGGCGGTCGTTCCGAGACGAACACGTGGTGGCGTGGAAGGATGAAAACATCGCTCCGGAACATCGGGTATGACCTGCGTCACACTCGATTTCGGACGGTGACTTTCCCTTGACTGGCGGATGTCACGACGCGCCATGACATCCGTCATGCGAACCCATGACAGTTCTCATCCCGGCAAAGTCGAGTCGCCTGCGAACATGTTGCGCATGGCGAATGACGGCAATTCAAACGTGATCGAGGTCACAGACCTCTGGCGCCGCTACGGCCCGCCGGGCCCCGGCGGTTTCGACGCCGTGCGGGGCATCGGCTTCACCGTCGGCCCGGGCGAGCTGTACGCGCTGCTCGGCACCAACGGCGCCGGCAAGACCTCGGCGGTCGAGCTCCTCGAAGGCCTCGCCCGGCCCACCCGGGGCACCGTCACCCTCTTCGGCCGGTTCGACCCCGTCCGCGACCGCAAGCGGGTGCGCCCGCGCACCGGCGTGATGCTCCAACGCGGCGGGCTCCCCACCGATCTGACGGTCGCCGAGACCGTCCGCATGTGGGCCTCCTGCACCACCGACCCGCGCCCGGCCGCCGAGGCCGTCGCCCTCGTGGGCCTGGCCGCGCGCACCGACGTCGCCGTCAAGAACCTCTCCGGCGGTGAAGTCCGGCGCCTGGACCTCGCGTTGGCCACCCTCGGCCGGCCCGACCTGCTCTTCCTCGACGAACCCACCACCGGCATGGACCCGGAGGGCCGCCACGACACCTGGCGGATCATCCGGCGGCTGCGCGCCGAGGGCACCACGATCGTGCTCACCACGCACTACCTCGAAGAGGCCGAGCAACTCGCCGACCGGCTGGCCGTCATGCACGCCGGCCGGATCGCCGCGACCGGCACGATCGCCGAGATCGTCGCCGAGCACCCCGCCACCCTCGCCTTCCGCCTGCCCGCCGGCCTGACCCCCGCCGACCTGCCGCACCCCGCCGACCTGCGGGCCGCCGTCGCCACCGGCCCGGCCGGCCGCGTCGAGCTCACCACCGACGACCTCCAGCACACCACCACCGAAGTGCTGCTCTGGGCCCGCGCCAAGGGCGTCACGCTCAACCAACTCTACGCCCGCTCGGCCTCGTTGGAGGAGGCCTTCCTGCGGATCGCCCGGGGCGGTACGGACCGCACGGAAACGGAGCGGGCCGCGTGAACCGCACCCACCTCGCCGCGCTCTCCCGGGTCGAGCTGACCCTCTTCCTGCGCAGCAAGAGCAACCTCTTCAACGTCCTCGTCATCCCGGTGCTCATCGTCATGGGCACCACGACGGTCATGCGGCAGTTCGACCTCAAGGGCGCCGGCCTCGCCATGGGCCACGTGATGGTCTCCACCACCGCCGGGATCGTCCTGATCATGGCCCTGTACGCACCGCTGATCGGTGTCTACGTCCTGCGGCGCGAGGAGTACGTCCTCAAGCGGCAGCGCACCGGCGAGATCGGCGACCTCGTCATCCTCGCGAGCCCGGCCGTCCCGATGGCGATCGCCGCCGTCCTGCAGTTCACCGCGATCGCCGCCGCCGTCGCCCTCATCGCGGGCCTCGGCGCCCCGGCCGCCCCGCACCTCGTCGCCGTCGGCGTCCTGCTCGGCACCGTGCTGATCGCCGCCGCCGCCGCGCTCAGCACCGCCTTCGCCCGCACCGCGGAGAGCGCCCAGGGCGTCAGCACCGTCGGCTTCATGCTGCTGCTCGTCACCTCCGGCACCGTCATCCCGCTGGAGGTGCTGCCCGGGCCGTTCGCGGACGTCCTGCGCTTCTTCCCGCTCACCCCCGTGATCGAACTGGTCCGCTCCGGCTGGACCGGCGAGGGCGCCGGGATGGTTGACTCGGTGGTCAGGGGCGCGACGCTGCTGGCCTGGACGGCGCTCGCCGCCTGGGGCGCGCTGCGCCGCTTCCGGTGGGAGCCGCGCGCCTGAACCCGCGACGGGCACTCGACGGGCACTCGACGGGCCGGAAGGAAAGGAGACGAACGGAGGATGACCGACGTGCCGACGACCACGCACTACCGCACCGACGTCGCGAAGGCGACCGTCCAGACGCGGTGGATGCTGTGCTCGATGCCGTGGCTGCTGCTCGCCGCACTGCTGTGGCCGCTGCTCGCCAGGCTCAACGAGGCGGGGGCGCCGGCCGTCGTCGGGTGGGGCATCGCGACCCTCACCGCGGTGCAGGGCATCGGCGCCACCACGGCGATCGCGCACAGCGTCGGGCGGACGGCCCGGCCCAGGGCGCTGCTCGGCGCGATGGCCGCCGTGACGGTGCTCGAACTCGGCCTGTTGCCGTACGCGTACGGCACCGGGCACCTCGACGGCACGCGCGTCCTGGTCATCGCCGCCATCGCGATCGCGATCCCGCCGGCCTTCGCGCTCTCTCCGCTGCTCGGCCAGGCCCGCTACCTCGCCGTGGCGCTGGTCGGCTCGGTCGCGACGGCCGGCGTCGTCTGGTCCTTCGACCGGGCCGCCGGCCCGGCCGTCCTGGCGTTCACCGTCGCGACCTGGACGGTCATCGGCGGGTTGATGCGCTCCTCGCTGTGGTTCCTCGCCGTGCTGTGGCAGCTCGACGCGGCCCGCGAGACCCAGGCCCGGCTCATGGTGGCCGAGGAGCGGCTGCGCTTCGCCCGGGACCTCCACGACATCATCGGGCGCAACCTCTCGGTGATCGCCCTCAAGTCCGAGCTCGTCCAGCGGCTCACCGAGCACCCGAAGGCGCAGGCCGAGCTGACGGAGGTGCAGAAGCTCACCCGCAGCCTGCACCAGGAGATCCGCGAGGTGGTCAAGGGCTACCGCACCACAGACCTGGCCACCGAACTGGAGGGAGCGCGCTCGGTGCTGGAGGCGGCGGGCATCACCTGCCGGATCGAGCGCGACGGCGCCCCCGAGCTCGGCCAGGACGCGCAGACCGCGCTCGGCTGGGTCGTCCGCGAGGGCATCACCAACGTCCTGCACCACTCCCACGCCCGCACCTGCACCATCGCGCTCGCCGGCGCCGCCGATGGCGCCGCCGAACTGACCATCACCAACGACGGCGGCGGCCACCGCCCGGCCTCGGGCGGCGGCAGCGGCCTGGCCGGCCTCGCCGAGCGGCTCGCCCCGCTCGGCGGCTCCCTGGACCACGGACCGGGCGCCGACCGCACCTACCGCCTGCGGGTACTCCTCCCGCCGACCGAGACCCCGACTGAACCGCCGACCGAAGCGCCGACCGATCGAGGCCACCGATGATCCGCGTCCTGCTCGCCGACGACGAACACCTCATCCGCGGCGCGTTCGCCGCCCTGCTCGCCTTCGAGGACGACATCGAGATCGTCGCCGAGGCCTCCACCGGCCCGGAGGCCACCGCCATGGCCCTGCACCACCGGCCCGACGTCGCCGTCCTGGACCTCCAGATGCCCGAGCGCGACGGCGTCACGGTGGCCCGCGAGCTCGCCCAGGCCCTGCCGGACTGCCGGACGATGATCGTCACCAGCCACGGCCTCCCGGGCCACCTCAAGCGCGCCCTCGCCTGCGGCGTCACCGGGTTCGTCTCCAAGACCGTCTCCGCCCAGGAGCTCGCGAGCATCATCCGCACCGTCCACGGCGGCCACCGCTACATCGACCCGATCCTCGCCGCGGACGCCATCAGCGCGGGCGCCTCGCCGCTGAGCGCCCGCGAGGCCGACATCCTGTCCCTCGCCGCCGACGGCGCCCCCGTCCTGGAGATCGCCGAGCGCGCCGCCCTCGCCCCGGGCACCGTCCGCAACTACCTCTCCTCCGTCACCACCAAGCTCGGCGTGGAGAACCGCCACGCGGCCGCCCAGCTCGCCCGCCAGCGCGGCTGGATCTGATCGCGCCGAGCCGGGGGCGGAGCGGCGGAGGCTGCGGCGTTTACCGATCGTCAACAACCTTTTCCTACGGTGGGTCCACGGGGGCCGCCGGCCGGCGGTGCCCCGGCACGCTTCCGACCGAGGGGGATTCCACTGTCCAGGATCATCACCGCCGCCGTACCGGCGCACGGCCACGTCGGCCCGCTGCTCGCCATCTCCGCCGACCTCGCCGCCCGCGGCCACGAGGTGGTGTTCCTCGGCGGCGGCCGGTTCGCGGGGGCGGCGGAGCGGGCCGGGGTGCGCTTCGTGGCGCTGCCCGCCGAGGCGGACTTCGACGACCGGGACCTCGACGCCCGCTTCCCGGGGCGCTCCGAGCTGCCGGCCGGGCCCGCGCGGATCGCGTTCGACGTCAAGCACGTCTTCACCGACCCCGTCCCGGCGCAGTACCGCGCGCTGGAGGAGCTGCTGGCCGGCTTCCCGGCGGACGCGGTGGTGGTGGACGCGTTCTTCCAGGGCGCGCTCGCGCTGGCGCTGAGCCGGCCCCGGTCGCAGCGGCCCGCCGTGGTGGGCGTCGGGGTGGCCCCGCCGATGTTCCAGAGCGTCGACACCGCGCCGTTCGGCCTCGCCCTGCCGCCCCTGCCGGGGGAGGAGGGCCGGGCGCGCAACCGGGCGATGTACGAGGAGGTGAACCGGCGCGGCGAACCGCTCCAGCGGTACGCGGAGCAGGTGTTCGCGGGCCTCGGGATCACCCTGCCGGACGGGCCGCGCGCCAACGCCCTCGTGACGGTGCCGGACCACTTCCTCCAGCTCACCGTGCCCGGCTTCGAGTACCCGCGCAGCGACGCCCCGGAGACCTTCCGGATGATCGGCGCGCTGCCGCCGGCCGGCGGCGCCGATCACCGCCTGCCCGCCTGGTGGCGGGAACTGGACGGCACCCGCCCGGTGGTCGTGGTCACCCAGGGCACGCTCGCCAACGGCGACCTCACCGAGCTCGTCGCGCCCACCGTGACCGCCCTGGCGGACCGCGACGTGCTGGTGGTCGCCGCCACCGCGCGCCCCGACGGCCCGGCCGCGCTCACCGAACTCCTGGGCGCACTGCCCGGCAACGTCCGGGCCGCTGGCTACGTGCCCTTCGACCTGCTGTTGCCGCACGCCGACGTGCTGGTGAGCAACGGAGGCTACGGCGGCGTCCACACCGCGCTGCGCTACGGCGTGCCGCTGGTGGTCGGCGGCGCGAGCGAGGACAAGCCCGAGGTGGCGGCCCGGGTGCAGTGGTCGGGCGCGGGGCTCGACCTGCGCACCGGGCGGCCGGAGGCCGCGGACGTCGCGAAGGCCGTCGACGAGGTGCTGGCCGACGGCCGGTTCCGCGAGCGGGCCCGCGCGCTGGCCGCGGAGCTCGCGGAGTACCGGCCGTTCGACGCCGTCGCCGAGCTGGTGGAGTCGCTGGGCTGAGCCGGACCGGGCGTCAGCGGCGGGACGGGCGGCGGCTCACTGGTCGTCGCCGTCCGCGTCCGGTCCGGCGGCCGGCGCGCCGCCCTTGCCGATGCCGAGCTTGGCCTCGGCGGTGGTCCAGTCGGCGGCGATGGCCTGCTGGACGGCGGCGAGGGTGGCCTGGCCCTTGCAGAGCGCGGTGTGCAGGTGCGTCTCGACGGTGTCCTTGGGGTTGTTCGGACCCTTGCCCGGGACGTGGTCGGGGGACGGCGGCTGGACCCACAGGTTGCGCGGGTCGTTCGGGTCGCCGCCGAGCTGCAGGCTGATCAGGTGGTCGTACTCGGCGTCGCCCATCGGGCCGGTGTAGCCGTAGGACTTGGCGTTCTCGGCCTTCTCCTTGCCGGTGATGTTCGCCGGCGGGCGGATCCCCGAGGTGTAGCCGCCCGGCTTGCAGACGGTGTCGTTGAGGTTGGCCTGGGTGACCGCCGGGCTGGTCGCGCCCGGGGTGCAGTTCGGGTCCGGCAGCGGCTGCTTGTCCGCGGTGTAGTGGTACTTGCAGGTGCCGGCGGCGGGCTGGGCCTGCACGTCGTACGAGGGCTTGGGGCCGACGCCGACCGGGATCGCGTGCGCGGCGGCCGCGTCGCCGGCCGCCGGGGCCGAGCCCTTGGCGGCCGCGCTGGTGGGGGCGGGCTTGGCGGTGTGTCCGGTGTTGGACGAGCAGCCTGCGGCCGCGGCGAGCAGGACGGCCGCGGCTATGGCCAGGGCACCGCGAGCGGGAGCCGGCACGAGTTCCTCCAGATGGGTGTGCGTGAGCTGCGGGCCGGCGGGCCGCCGGATACCGCGCCAGCGGACACTACCGTGTCAAAGGGGCCAAAGGGGTGACGCCACGTCGGGCGCGGGAGGCCGTGGCCCGGCGTGCGGAATCGTTCCGCCGCGCCCGCCGTCTCGCGTGCCGTCCCGGATGCCGGTCGCGTGCTGTTCCGGGGGCCCGTCAGGGGACTGACGTCGGGCGGAGTAACCGAAGGGCGGGGCCCGTCGAGCATGCGTAGCTTCGTCACCGAACGACTGCTCACCGGCGTTCCCCGCTCTGATCCCCGATCTGACCCCCGCTCTGATCCCTCTCCGACCCCCCGACCGGAGTCACCCCATGCGGATCCCCGCCCTCCTCGCGGCAGCCGCCCTGCTGCCGCTCTCCCTCACCGCCGCGCAGGCCGCCCAGGCCGCCGCCGGCCCGGCCCACCGCTCGACGTACGCCAAGGACCTGAGCGTCCAGGTCAGCCCGCCGTCCTTCCCGACCGTGCCCGGCGCCGTCGGGACGATCCTGGTGACGGTCTGCAACAACGGCTCCGAGACGCCGGCCGACGGGGCGACCCTGGTGGTCAACGGCCCCGCCGATCCGTCGATGCGCCTGACCACCGATCACGCGGGCCCGGTGGACGGCGGCTGGAACTGGATCCGCTTCACCGTCGCCAAGGGGCTGGCACCGGCCACCTGCGAGACGGAGAAGCTCTACGGCGAGACCATCAGCACCACCCCCGGCCCGAGGACCTACCCCGGGGGCACCGCCGTGGTCACCTGGGACGCCGACCAGAACCCGAACGACAGCTCGACCACCTGGTCCTGGGACACCTCCGCGCCCGTCACCGACGCGGTGCTGGAGATGTGGCGGCCCCCGAAGCCCGCCGCGCCCGGCAACCCGGCCGACTTCGAGGTGCTGGAGCGCAACCTCGGCCCTTCCACCGACTACCCGTGGCGCGGCCGGCTCACCGCCAAGCTCCTGCCCGGCTCCGAGTGGCTCGACAGCGCGCCGAGTGCCAACAAGTGCGCGATCTCGGCCGACGGCACCACGGCCACCTGCGACGACATCGTCGGCAACACGTGGTCCCAGTACAACCGCGGCTTCGCGCTCCGGGTCGACCCGGCCGCGAGCCCGGGCACGAGCATCGCCGCGACGCTCACCTACGAGGCCCCGGCCAACCCGGACCCGCACACCTTCGTCCTGACGGTGCTCATCCCGGTGTGCTGAGTCGCGCGCTGAGTCGCTCGCCGAGCCCGGTGGGCCCGGTGGGCCGAACACACGGGTGGGGCCGGTCCCGTACCGGCCGCCCCCACCCTCCGCGGCCCGGGTGTCAGTGCGCCGCGATCCAGTCCGTGATCAGCTCGTCCAGCACGCCCAACGGCAGGCTGCCGTGCCCGATCACCTCGTGGTGGAACTCCTTCACGTCGAAGCGCGGGCCGAGCGCCGCCCGGGCCCGCCCCCGGTGCCGGACGATCTCCCGGCGGCCGATCAGGTAGGCCGTGGCCTGACCGGGCCAGGCGATGTACCGGTCGATCTCGTTGCGGACGTTGGCCTCCGTCGTGGCCGTGTTGTCCCGCATGTAGGCGATCGCCCGCTCCCGCGACCAGCCGAAGTGGTGCAGCCCGGTGTCCACCACGAGCCGCACGGCCCGCAGCGCGTCCAGCGATAGCATGCCGAAGCGGGAGAGCTCCGAGCTGTACAGCCCCATCTCGTCCGCCAGCCGCTCGGTGTACAGCCCCCAGCCCTCGACGTGCGCGGTCAGCTGCCCGGTCGGCTTCTGGCGGAACTCCGGCAGGTGGTGCAGCGTCTGGGCGACGGCGATCTGCAGGTGGTGGCCCGGCACGCTCTCGTGGAAGGCGATCGCCTCGTACTCGTACCGGAAACGGGTGTGCGGGCGCAGCGTGTTGATCCAGTGGGTGCCGGGCAGGCCGCCCGGGCCCGGCGGCTGGTAGTAGGCGAGCGGCGCGGTCTCCGCCTCGATCGGGTCGATCTCGCGGGTCACGCAGTCGGCGATCGGGTAGGCGCGGAAGTACCCGGCGGACGCGAGGCGGGCCCGCTCCAGCGCGTCGTCGGCGAGGGCGACGATCTCCGCCGCGCCGGCGAACCGCAGGGCCGGGTCCTCGCGCAGCGCGGCCAGCACGCGGTCGGTGCCGACGACGCCGAGCACCGTGGCGCCCAGCTCGGCGAACTCCTCGCGCAGCGCCGCCACCGCGTCCAGGCCGATCCGGTGGATCTCCTCCGGGGTGAGCCCGGGCCGGGTGTAGCGGCCGACGGCGTCCGCGTAGCCCTCGGTGCCGCCGGGCACGTGGCACACGCCGGCCTCGGTGTCCGGCCGGGCCCCGGCCGCGAGCCGCTGGGCCAGGCCCGCCCGGTAGCGGGCCACCGCGGGCCGCACGCCGTCGCGCACGATCGTCTCGGCGCGCAGCGCCTCGCGGCGGCCGTGCAGCGGGCGCAGCAGCTGGTCGTCGGCGAGACTCCCGGCGAGGTAGCCGTCGAGCTGGGCGATCGCGGCGTCGACGCCGCTGCGCAGCGGGCGGCGGCCCTCGACGGCGGCGTCGAGGTAGCGCTGGAGGCAGGCGTCGAAGTAGCCGGGCAGTCCGGCCAGGCGCTCCAGGTAGGAGTCGGCGCCCTCCTGGTCGACGGCGGTCATGACGAGGGACTGGAAGGCCTCGTTCTGGGGCGCCGCGATGGTCGCCGAGATGCTGAAGTCGGCGAGTCCGTGGGTGATCCGGCCGGTGCCGTTGTCGATCAGGCGGGCGAGGACGCGGTGCGTGATGCGGTCCTCGCCGTCGAGGGCGTCGAGGGGCACCGCGGCGAGCCGCGTCCCGAGGCCCTGCAGCACCGCGCGGTGTTCCAGGGCGGCCTCCCGGGACGGGTCCGGCACCTCGTGGGCGTGGCCCGCGACCCCGCTGAGCGTGGCGCCGAACGGGTCGTGCGCGTTCTCGGCGGCGAAGTACTCCTCGGCGAGCGCGGCGAGTTCGGCCTGGTGAGTCTGCTCGTTCATGAGAGGTGCCTATGACGAAACCTCAGGGGTCCGCAACCCCTGGGACGGCATTGGCCGTTGCGGGTTCATGAAGCCGGTTCGCGTTCATGCAGCCGGTTCGCGCGCCGGTCCGCGTGCCGTTTGCGCAGCTCGTCCGGGATGTGACGATGCCGGCCCCGTCGCTCTCGGGCGACGGGGCCGGCATCGGTTCTTCGGGGGCGGGGAGCGTCAGGCCTTCGCGGCCTTCGCGGCCTTCGCGGCCTTCGCAGCCTTGGCGGCGGCCTCCGCGGCCTCCTTCTCGTGCTTCGCCTTGATCCGGGCGGTCTCCTTGCGGACGTCCACCTGGTTGGCACGCTCGTGCTGGAGCCAGAGGGGGTTCTCGGCCTTGAGGGCGTCGATCTGCTCGGTGGTGAGCGCCTCGGTCACCCCGCCGCGGGCCAGGCCCGCGATGGAGACGCCGAGCTTGGCGGCGACCACCGGGCGCGGGTGCGGGCCGTTCTGGCGCAGCTCCTGGAGCCACTGCGGCGGGTTCGCCTGGAGGGCGGTGAGCTCCTCGCGGGAGACCGGGCCGTCCTGGAAGCTCGCCGGGGCGGCGTCGAGGTAGATCCCCAGCTTCTTGGCCGCCGTGGCCGGCTTCATGGTCTGGCTGGTCTTCTGCTTGAGCGATGTCATGAGGACAAGGGTAAGGGAGCGCGCGGGCACTTCCGGTCACGGTCGGTAGCCTTGCCCTGTGACAGACATGCAGGTGAACCCGTCCTTCCGGCTCGCGTACGTCCCCGGCGTCACCCCCGGCAAGTGGGCGCGCGTCTGGGGCGAACGGCTCCCGGACGTCCCGCTCGACCTCCTCGCGGTGCCCGCCGCCGACGGCGAGCGGGCCCTGCGGGAGGGCGACGCGGACGCCGGCCTGGTGCGGCTGCCCGTCGACAAGGACGTGCTGAGCGCCATCCCGCTGTACACCGAGACCACCGTGGTCGTCTTTCCCAAGGAGCACTGGCTCGCGGCCGCCGAGGACGACGTCGCTCTCGCCGACCTGGCCGACGACGTCGTCTTCCACCCCCTGGACGACACCCTCGGCTGGACCGAGCTGCCCGGGCGCCCCGCCATCGAGCGCCCGGCCACCACCGGCGACGCGATCGAGCTCGTCGCGGCCAACGTCGGCGTGCTGCTGGTGCCGCAGTCCCTCGCCCGGCTGCACCACCGGCGCGACCTCACCTTCCGGGCGGTCGCCGACGCGCCGCAGTCGCAGGTCGCGCTGTCCTGGCCGCAGGAGCGGACGACGGACCTGGTCGAGGAGTTCATCGGCATCGTCCGGGGGCGGACGGTGAACAGCTCGCGCGGGCGGGGCGCGGCCCCGGCCCCCGAGGCGAAGAAGGCCGAGCCGAAGAAGGCGGCGGCCCGCAAGCCGCAGCCCCAGAAGGCGGGCCAGAAGACCGGGCAGAAGTCCGGCCAGAAGCCGAGGCCGAACGCCGCCGCCGCCAAGCGGGGCAAGCCGAGGCGCGGCCGGTAGCCCGCTCCCGGGTGCCGGCCGGGTCGAGTACCGGTCGGGCCGGGTGCTGGCCGGGGCCCGGCGGGGCGCGTACCGTCGGCCCCGCCCGCCCGCCCGGGGCGGAGCCGAGGGTGCGAGGAGAGCGGCCGTGTGGCACGACCTGGTAGTCGTCCAGATCCCGATCGTCGAGAAGGTCCTGCGCACGATCGCCGTCTACGCGCTCATCCTGGTCCTGTTCCGGGTCGCCGGGAAGCGCGGGCTCGCGGGCCTCAACACCTTCGACATGGTGGTCGTCTTCCTGCTCTCCAACGTCGTCCAGAACGCGATCATCGGCAACGACAACAGCCTCCTCGGCGGCGCCATCGGGGCCGTCACGCTGATCGCGGTCAACTCGGCCGTCACCCGCTGGCTCGCCCGCGACCCGCGCGCCGCCCGCCTGCTGGAGGGCACGCCGACGACGGTCGTGCGGGACGGCGAGCTCGTCCCGGGCGCCCTGCGGGAGCTCGCGCTGCGCCCGTCCGAGCTGGAGCACGCGATCCGGGTCCAGAACGGCGACGACGTGAGCGGCGTCGCCCACGCCCGACTGGAGCCCGACGGCCAGCTCCTCGTCACCCTCAAGGCCGCCGAGCAGAGCGCGACCCGCGGGGACGTCGAGGAGCTCCGGCAGCGCCTGGACAGGATCGAGCGCCTCCTGGCCGACCTCGGCCGACGGCCCTGACCCGCCGGTGCCCGGTCACCGGCGGCGGGTGAGGGTGGCCGTGAAGGGGCGGGGGCACATCGCGGCGCTGCGCATCGGGCGGACGGGGCGGCCGGGGGCCGGGGTGACCGTCCAGCGGGCGGCGATGGTGGCGATGGCGAGGACGGCCTCCGTCGTCCCGAACGCGTCCCCGATGCAGCGGCGGGCCCCGGCGCCGAAGGGGGCGTAGGTGCCCAGGGTGGGGCGGGCGGTGTCGAGCCAGCGGTCGGGGTCGAAGCGGTCGGGGCAGGGGAACAGGTCGGCCCGGCGGTGAAGCAGGTAGGGGCTGAACAGGATGGTCGCCCCGGCCGGGACGTGGTGCCCGCCCAGCTCGGTGCCGTCCCCGGTGACGACGCGGCTGAGGAGCCACGAGACCGGGTAGAGCCGCAGCGTCTCGCTGACGACGCGCGCGGTGAGCGGCAGGGCGGGCAGGTCCTCGTGGCGGGCGGGGCGGCCGTCGAGGACGGTGTCGAGCTCGGCGTGCAGGCGCTCGCGGACCGCCGGGTGGGCGGCGAGCAGCGTCCAGGTCCAGGAGAGCGTGGCGGCGGTGGTCTCCATCCCGGCGAGCAGGAAGGTGATCACTTGGTCGTGGATCTCCTCGTCGGTCAGCCCGCTGCCGTCCTCGTCGCGGGCGGCGAGCAGCATCGAGAGCAGGTCGTGGTGGTCGGTGCCGGCGGCGCGGTAGTCGGCGATGAGGCGGCGGGTGATCTCGGCGAGGTCGGCGCGGGCGCGGTGGTAGCGGCGGTTGCCGGGGGTGGGGATCCGGTCGGCGCCGGGCAGCGGCATCATGATCCGCCGGGCGACGCCGTGGGTGACGACGTCCATGGCCCGGTGGACGGGCAGGGCCCCGGCCCGCTCGTGGGCGGCGAAGAGGCAGCGGGCGGTGACGGCGGTGGTCAGGCGGTACATGGCGGCGGGGACGTCGACCACCTCGCCGTCGCGCCAGGGCGCGGTGACGCCGGCGATCTCGTCGGCCATCATCGCGGCGTAGCCGGGCAGCCGGTCGCGGTGGAACGCGGGCTGGAGCATCCGGCGCTGGCGGCGGTGCGCGGCGGCGGGGCAGGTGGCGAGGCCGTCGCCGAAGACCTCGCGGGCCTTGTCGACGACGAGCCCGCCCTTGTCGTAGATGCGGTCCTCGGTGAGCATGCGGCGGACGAGGTCCGGGTGGCAGGCGACGTACGCGTCCATCGGGCCGAGCCGCAGCCGCACGAGGTCGCCGTGGGCGGGCAGGCCGGCCACGAAGGCGTACGGGCGGCGGACGAAGGCCGGGACGTGGCCGAGCAGGGGCAGGGCGCCGGGGGCGGTGGCCGAGGTGTACTGGGTGGGCACGGGCGTCACCTTGGGGGTGCGGGGGCAGGTGACCGGCAGCTTCCCCGGCGGGAGTCGGCGAAACGAGCGCCGGGCGGCGGGCTGGTGAACACGGGGGCGTGCGCCGAACACCCGTGCGCCGTCCGGGGGTTGGCCCGGGGCCGGCCGGAGGGGTGGCCGGCAGGGTGGTCGGCGGGGCGGTCGGCCGGGCCGGAGCGGGGCTATCCGCGGGCGCCGTCGCACGCCTAGACTGCCAACCTCTTGCGAGACTACCGGTCAGTAGGAATTGGGGAGTTGGGATGGCCGACGAGCGGGTCCACGCGTTCACCGACGACGCCCTCGGCGAGCACGACGCGGTGGCGCTCGCCGCCCTCGTGCGCGCCGGCGAGGTCAACCCCCGGGAGCTGGTCGCCGCGGCCGTCGCCCGCGCCGCCCGCGTCGACGACACGCTGCTGCCCCTCGCCCACGACTCCCACGACCGGCCGCGGATCAGCCGCGAGGGCATCGGCGGGCCGCTGTGGGGCGTCCCGACCTACCTCAAGGACAACGTCGACCTGCGCGGCCTGCCCACCGCCAACGGCAGCGCCGCCTACCGGGCCCGGCCCGCCCGGCGCAACGCCCGCTTCACCGACCAGTTCCTCGCCACCGGCCTCGCCGTCCTCGGCAAGAGCCGGATGCCCGAGTTCGGCCTCAACGCCTCCACCGAGTTCGCCACCGCCCAGCCCGTCCGCAACCCGTGGAAGCCCTCGCACTCGCCCGGCGCCTCCTCCGGCGGCGCGGCCGCCCTGGTCGCCTCCGGCGTCGTCCCGATCGCGCACGCCAACGACGGCGGCGGGTCGATCCGCATCCCCGCCGCCTGCTGCGGCCTGGTCGGCCTCAAGCCCACCCGCGGCCGGCTGGTCACCAACGCGCAGAGCGGCAAACTGCCGCTCGACATCGTCACCGACGGCGTCGTCACCCGCTCCGTGCGGGACACCGCCGCGTTCCTCGCCGCCGCCGAACGGCACCGCGCCGACCCGCAGTTGCCGCCGGTCGGCCTGGTCGAGGGCCCCGGGCGGCGCAAGCTGCGGATCGGCCTCGTGGTGGACTCGCCGATCGCCAAGACCGACGAACCCACCCGCCGCGCCGTCGAGGAGACCGCCGCCCGCCTGGAGGCCCTCGGTCACCACGTCGAACCGACGACCCTGCCCTTCGACGAGGGGTTCTCCCGCGACTTCGTCTCCTACTGGGGCTACATCGCCTGGGCGATCTCCGTCACCGGCAAGCTGATGTACGACCCCGGCTTCCGCGCCCGCGACCTCGACGGCCTCACCACCGGCCTGCGCCGGGGCTACCAGCGCGAGTTCCGCCGCACCCCGGGCGTGCTGCGCCGCCTGCGGGCCGCGGAGGCCACGTACGCGGACATCTTCCGCACCCACGACGCGGTCCTGTCCCCGGTGCTCGCCCACGTCGCCCCGCCGATCGGGCACCTGAGCCCGAACGTCGCCTTCGACGAGCTGATCGAGCGGCTGCTGCGCTACGTCGCCTTCACGCCGGTCAACAACGTCACCGGCGGCCCCGGCATCGCCCTGCCCACCGGCGCGGCCCAGAACGACCTCCCGATCGGCGTCCACCTCTCCGCCGCCCACGGCCAGGAGCGCCTCCTCCTGGAACTCGCCTTCGCCCTGGAGGCCGACCGCCCCTGGCGCCGCATCCAGGACTGAGCGGTCGGCCGCCGCGAGCGGCGCCGGACGCCGCGTGACCAGTGGGTGCCGAGCCTGCCGAGGCGCTGACCCCCCCGACCCCCCGACGCGCCCGGCCCCAGCGCGTGTCCTACCCGCCGGGCGCCGCCACCGCCCTGGCCGCGCGGACCTCGTGGTGGACGCGGAACAGGGCGCAGTCCGGCGGCAGCGGCGCCTCCACGGCGGCGGCGGGCAGGGCGGTGCCGGTGCGCAGCGCCTCGGCCAGGTCGCCGAGCTCGCGGGTGACCGCGGCCACCTCGGCCCGGGAGGGGACGGGCGCGCCGTGCTCGACGCGGACCCTGGTCGCGGTCGTGGTGTCGACGATCCGCTCGACGGCGATCACCAGCGGCCACCACGCCTGGGCCCGGGCGCCGACCGGCGGTGGCTCGGTGAGCGCGCGCTGGAACTCGGTGCGCACGGCGGAGAGGTCCCGGTACAGGCGCCGCCGGTAGCGGGCGCGGGCGGGCTCGTCGCGGCCGGGGCCGGTGGTGAAGGCGAGCGAGACGTAGGAGGCGGTGTCGGCGACGGCCTCGGCCAGGCGGTCCCCGATGCGGGTGTGCCAGGACTCGGGCCACAGCAGGTAGCCGGCCAGCAGCGAGATGGCGCAGCCGATCAGCGAGTCGACGAGCCGGGGCAGCACGAGGTGGAAGCCCTGGTGGTTGAGCAGGTCGGAGAGCATGAGGATCACCGGTGTGATGGCCGCCGTCTGGAACGCGTACCCCTTGGCGGACAGCGCCGGGATCAGCGTCGCGAGCGCCGCCATCACCGGGACGTCCCACCAGCCGTGCGGCACCTCGGCCAGCACGGGGATCGCGATCAGCAGTCCGGCCGCGGTGCCGAAGGCGCGCAGCACCGCCCGGGAGAACACCGAGCCGAAGTCGGGCTTCATGACGAACGTGACGGTGAGCGTGACCCAGTACGAGCGGGGCACCGCGATCACCGACACCAGCACCTGCGCGAGGCCGATGCACAGCGCGAGCCGCAGCCCGTACCGCCAGGACGCGCCGGACAGCAGCAGGGCGCGCGCCGCCCGCCGGGCCCGTTCGTGCAGCCCGGCGGGCCGGCCGAGGTGGTCGTCGGCGGCGTACGGGTCCGGCGCGTCCTCCCGCACGACGGTGGCGGCGTGGCCGATGGCCTCGTCCAGCGCCCGGGTGGAAGGACCGGCGGGCTCCGGGAGCGCGAGCGCGGGGGACGGCCCGGTGCGGCCCGCCTCGACGGCGTCCGCGAGCCGCCGCACCGCCGCCGGGTAGGCGGCCGGCAGCGGGCCGAGGTCGCTCGGGCGCAGCTGGGCCGCCGAGGCCGCCTCGACCACCGGGATCACTGCGTTGAGCTGGGCGAGCAGCCGCACGAGGGTGGGCGAGCGGCCGTGCCGCCGGGCCCGGCGGGCGAGCAGCAGGTCGTAGGAGTGGTTGAGCGACTGGGTGAGGGCCTGGCGCGTCGCGTCGTAGCCGGGGGAGCCGGTGGCCTCCAGGAGCTCGGCGACGGCCCGGTACGTCCCGGCGACGACCGCGCGCTCGGGCGTGCCGCCGCGCAGCGGCCACGCGAGCAGGGTGAGGACGAGCACGACCCCGCCGCCCGCCAGGAGCAGCACCGGCGGCAGCCACCACGGGGACGGCAGCGGCAGACCCGCGCCGACCACGGCGTTGAGCAGCAGGAGCAGCCCGGACACCGACGCGACCGCGCCGATCGACGAGATCATGCCGGAGACCAGCGCGATCAGCGTGAGCGCGACGACGGCCGTCCAGCCCTCCTGGAAGACCAGGGTGCCCAGCAGGACGCCGAGGGCGCCGAACAGCTGCGGCACGGCGATGTTGAACACCCGCATCCGGTAGGCGTCCGCGGTGTCCCCGATGACGCCGGACAGCGCTCCCATCGACACCAGCGCCCCGTACCCGGGCCGTCCTGCGGCCGTCCCGACGGCGAGCGGCGCGGCGAGCGCCACCGAGGCCCGGGCGGCCGCGGCCCACGGGATCGGGGCACGGGCGGGCCGCAGCCCCGCGGTCAGCCAGCCGGGCGGGGCGAGCCGGGCGGCTCGGGAGCGGCGTGCCATGGGAAAAAACTACGGCGAACCGCCGGGCCGGGCCCCCGGAACGCGGCCTACGTCAGGAGTCGTAGCGTGAGGGGGACCGCAGACCGAAGCGTGGCACGGCGTCCGGTCACCAGGATGGGCGCGGACGATCTTCGTGCCCCCGGTGTCGCGGGGCCGGAAGGGAAGTACGGCGGATGGACGGCGTGGACGGCGCACGGAGCCGGACGGCATTGGTCGAGGACCTCATGGAGCGGTTCCCCGACGTGCCGCGCGAGGCGGTGATCAAGGAGGACCTGCTGCGCGGCGGCATGGCCTTCGACGAGTCCGCGCTGAGCGGCAGCGGCGGGGACGGCACGGGGGAGGTCAAGCCGAAGTCGTACTTCATCTTCTCCTTCGACCACCGCACCCTGCCCGAGCTCGGCGCCGCCGCGCTCAACCGGCCGCCGGAGGAGATCGTGCTGACCGGCGGTCCGTACGGGCTGCGCCGCACGGTGGTGTCGGTGCGGGTGAACCCTGACTCGCCGTACCGGGTGGGCGCGGGCGAGGACGGCGCGCTCGGGCTGTACCTGGACGGCGCGCGGATCGCGGACGTGGGCCTGCCGCCGATGCCGGACTACTACCGGCACACGCTGGAGAAGGGAAGCCGGTGATGGAGGTGGCCCCGACCATCCTGTGGGACTAGCTCCAACACCGGCTTCCGGGTCTGCCAGAACTACGGCACCAACAGGAGTGCCAGTTCTGCGACTTGGCATCCTCCCCGCTGTGCGGCGGGGATTCCCTCCGGCGCTGCGGCTGGATTGGTCGGGCGGTTACCCGCCGTCCTGGTTGGCGCTTCACGGACCCGCTCACTCGCTGGAGGTCTCCACGCCCTGCATCCGCCTACCCGGCGGCCGTACAGCAATGCCATCGCCTTGGCTGTCGTCGACGGCTCAACGAGGTTACCTCAGCAGCCTGTTACGTATCGTCACCCGCAAGGGTGATCTGTTCCCGGGGGCGAGGTGTGGGACAAGCGGCTGTTCGAGCTGCACTGCCCCGGCAAGGAGCGCTACGTCGGGCGGGACGAGTGGCACCGGCGGATCCTGGAGTCGGCGGAGGTCTTCGGGCCGTCGAACGTGATCCCCAACTTCGTCGCCGGCATCGAGATGGCGAAGCCGTTCGGGTTCGCGACGGTGGACGAGGCGATCGCCTCCACGCGGGAGGGGCTGCGGTTCTTCATGTCGCACGGCGTCGTGCCGCGCTTCACGACGCGGTGCCCGGAGCCGACGACGCCGCTCGGGAAGGGCAATCCGCTGGGCGCGCCGCTGGATTACCACATCCGGCTGCTCCGGGCCTACCGGGCGACGCTGGAGGAGTTCGGCCTGTCGTCCCCGCCCGGCTACGGGCCCGCGGGGGCGGGGAAGGCGGTGTTCTCCGTGAGCTCCTTCATGGACTCGCTGCCGGGGTAGGCGCCCGCCGCAACGTACGGCGCCCGCCGCAACGTACCGACGGCCGTCCGGGTTCACGCCCGGGCGGCCATTTTTATGTCAATTTCCGAAACAATACCTCCGGGGTTATGTCCCTCGGCGAAACATAAAGCGAACCGTGGCGGTGGCCTTGAGCTGCGTGGATTTCCCTATTGGCAATCCGCGGTTGAGGGTTGACACCATTAGTTGGTCTAGTCCAACGTAGGTGACGCGCCGTTCGGCGACGGCTGAGGCGGGGTGAGGTGCCCTGCCGCGCCGACGAGTTGGCCGCCCGACCTGGTGAGAATTCCGGTCCATCGCGCCCGCACTCGTCCATCGGGGAAGCGCTGCGCCGAACACGAACCATGGAGTGACTTGCTCATGCCGAAGCCTGACGGATATCTGCACCGGGCCGCCTCCGAACGCCCCTACTTCTCCGCGGACGGAGAGTCCTACCTCGCGCAGACCGCCCTGCGGGACATCCGGAAGACCCGGCCGCTGCGCGTCCTGTCCGAGGAGGACCTGGAGTTCTGGCGGACGTACGGCTACGTCGTCGTGAAGGAGGCCGTGCCGGCCGACGCGGCCCGGCGCCTGCTCGACTTCGCCTGGGACTTCCAGGGCCTGTCCCCGGACCGGCCCGAGGACTGGTACCGGGAGCGGGACTACCGCGACGAACTCGACCAGCACCTGCACATCTACGGCTTCGTCGAGGCCTACCACCACCAACTGATCTGGGACAGCCGCCAGTCGCAGCGGGTCTACGACGCCTTCGTCGACGTGTGGGACTGCGAGGAGCTGTGGGTCACCCTCGACCGGCTCAACCTCAACCCGCCCAACGTCCGCAACCGTGACCGCGCGCTCATCGAACCCACCGACCGCGGCTTCGACATCGAGCTGCACTGGGACGTCGACACCACGCTCGGCATGCTGCCGCAGCGCGTCCAGGGCATCATCGCGCTCAACGACACCGAGCCCGACCACGGCGGCTTCCAGTGCGACCCGGAGCTGTTCCGCCGGTTCAACGCGTGGCAGGCCGCCCAGCCGGCCGACCGCGACCCGCTCCGCCCGGACGTCGACCGCACCGAATTCCCGGTCGTCCGCCCCGAGTTGCAGGCCGGTGACCTGCTGATCTGGAACGGCCTGCTGGCCCACGGCGTCGAGCGCAACACCTCCGCCGCCGGCGTCCGCGCCGTGCAGTACCTGTCGATGATGCCCGCACTGGAGGAGGCCGAGGACATGCGCCGCTCGCGCGTCGACTCCTGGCGCACCCTGAGCACGCCGGACTGGAACCGCACCCTCGTCGGCGACGCCGACAAGCCCGAGGCGCTGCGCTACGGCCCCGCCGAGCTCACGGAACTGGGCGAGAAGCTGCTCGGGCTCAGGTCCTGGAACGGCGGGGAGTCCGCCGGGGCGGGGGAGTAGCGTGCGGCGCAGAATCTGCCTGACCCTGCCGACCAACCGGGCCTGCGCCGGGACGATCGCCGCGACCGGTGCCGAAGCCGCTTACGCGGCACGGGCGTTCGACGTCGAGGTGCACCTGCTGATCCTGGACTCCGCGGACGGGCCGACGTACGACGAG
Organism: Kitasatospora sp. NPDC057936; assembly: GCF_042887525.1. Taxonomy (NCBI): domain Bacteria; kingdom Bacillati; phylum Actinomycetota; class Actinomycetes; order Kitasatosporales; family Streptomycetaceae; genus Kitasatospora; species Kitasatospora sp. NPDC057936. Next base: position 34,562 of record NZ_JBHVPD010000047.1, on the reverse strand, counting down.
CACGCCAAGGCCGTCGCCGCGCTCCCCGCGACGGAACACGTCGTCGTCCACCACCTCGACGAGGACGCCCAGCGCGACTTCCTGCGGGACGTCATCGCGCGCTCCGAACTCCCGGACGCGGAGCACCTGTTGGAGCTCATGCTGCCGGACGCCGTGTCCTACGGCGCCTGCACCAACCGCGCGTTCCTGATCGCCGCCGCCCTCGGATGCACCTCCGTGCACCGCCGCGACTCCGACAGCCGCTACCAACTCATCGACGGTGAACCGGTGTTTCCGGTCGACCACGAACTCGCCACCCTCGGCCGGCGGGCCGCCGACGCGGCCGGATCCGTCACCGGGAACACCCTCGACCCGGCCCACGCGAACAAGCCGGTCAGCCTCGTCGGCGCCTCCTTCATCGGTGAACCCTCCGTCGACATCGGCGAGATGCGCGAAGCCGACCCCGACGTCCACCGCGAGGTCGTCGGCCTCTGGGCGCCCACCGGCGCCACCGAGGAGGAGCGGCGCGAACTCGTCGCCGAATCCTTCGCCGGGGCCGGCAGCGAACCGTTCACCCACGACCGCGCCGTCCTCGACCTGCCCGACATCTGGCGCGTCGACATGTGCAACATCGCCCTCGACCACGAGGTCTACGAGCGCGTCCCGCTGCCGCCCGCCACCGCGACCATCGGCAGCGACTACTTCCTCCTGCACCTCGTCCGCGACGCGACCCTGCCCGGCGTCGTCCACAACCGGCACATCGTCAACTACTACACGCCGGAACGGCGCACCGGCGCCGGCTTCACCGCCTACCAGCTGCGCTTCGCGAAGTTCCTGCTCTCCATGCTCTACCTCTACCCGGTCTACTCCGAGATGGAGGCCGCCGGCGACGCCCTGCTCGACGCCGGCCACCGCGTGCGCGCGGACGTCATCGCCGACGCCGCCCGCCGCAGCGCCGCGACCGACCGCGCGGAGAACCACCGACGGCTCGCCGTCCTCGACCGCTGCTACCGCCAACTGGGCGGCAAGTACGCCGAGTTCGCCGACCACCTGGCACCCCTGCGGGCGGACCTGCTCGACGAGGCGCAGGCGGACATCGAGGACTTCGCGCTGCTGACCGACGCGTGGGGTCCGCTCGTACGGGCGAGCCGGGCCACCCCAGCCGACCGGCTGCCGTGCTAGCGACCAGGAGCCGCACCCACATGTCACGCGAGACTGCCGAACCGGCCGCGAAGCTCCATACGACCGTGCACCCGCACGCCCCGCACCGCTCCTCCCTCCAGGGCGCCCTCCCGCAGGGCTCCGACGCACCCGCCCCCGTCCACGACCCCTCGGCACTGCGCGCCGCGCTCGCCGCCGCCACCGACGACCGGATCATCTACGACCTCGACGGCATCGCCGCCCAGTACGCCGCCCTGACGGCCGAACTCCCGGGCGCCGACGTCCGGTTCGCCCTCAAGGCCTGCCCGGTCGACGAGGTCCTCGCCCGCCTGGCCGGCCTCGGCGCCGGCTTCGACGCGGCCTCCCCGCAGGAGATCGCCCAGGCGCTGCGCACCGGCGCGGGCGCCGGGCGGATCCACTACGGCAACACCGTCAAGTCCGACGCGAACATCGCCGAGGCCTACCGGCTCGGCGTGCGCGACTTCGCCACCGACTGCCTGGAGGACGTCGAGGCGATCGCCGAACACGCCCCCGGCTCGCGGGTGTTCTGCCGCCTGGCGACCACCGGGGAGGGTGCGCTGTGGGGCCTCAGCCGCAAGTTCGGCTGCTCGCCCGAGGACGCCGTCCGGGTGCTGGAGGCGGCCCGCGCGGCCGGCCTGACCCCGTCCGGCCTGTCCGTGCACGTCGGCTCGCAGCAGATGACCGCCGAGGCCTGGCACGCCGCGATCGACGCGCTGGCCGCCGTCGTCGAGGCGCTCAACTGGCGGGGCATCACGCCCGCGACCATCAACCTCGGCGGCGGTCTGCCCGCCCTCGGGGTGCTCGACCGGAGCGGCCGGCCGCTGCACCCGCCGCTGGACAAGATGTTCGCCGTCATTCGCGAAGGCATGGACCGGCTGCGCGAACTCTCCTCCGGTCCGGTGGAGTTCATCATCGAGCCCGGCCGCCACCTGGTCGCCGACCACGGCGCGATCCGCGCCCACGTCGCCCGGCTCACCTCCCGCCGCCAGCTCGACGGCACCCGCGAGGACTGGCTCTACCTGAGCTGCGGCAAGTTCAACGGCCTGTACGAGATGGACGAGCTGCAGTACCGCCTGGAGTTCCCGACCCACCCCGGTGGCCAGTTCGTCAATGCCGTCGTCGCCGGCCCGACCTGCGACAGCGACGACGCGTACCGCGCGCTGGAGGACGGACTCGTCCGGGTGCCCCGCGCGATCGCCTCCGGCGACCCGGTGTGGGTGCACGCGTGCGGCGCGTACGCGACCGCCTACGCCACCCGCGGGTTCAACGGCTTCGAACCGCTCCCGTACAGCTGCATAGGAGGCGGCGAGTGAGCGCCGACATCCGGATCCGCCCGGTGCGGGAAGGGGACTGGGACGCCATCGTCGCCCTGGAGGCCCGCGCCTACGCCGACCACGGCCTCTCCGAGGGCCGCGAGGCGCTGCGCTCCCGGCACGCCGCTTCGCCCGGCACCTGCTACGTGCTGGAGCACGCCGGCGGCGTCGGCGGCTACCTGCTCGCCCTGCCCTACCCGCTGTTCCGCAGCCCGGACCTGAGCCTCGGCGAACGGCCGGGAGCCGCGCGGCCGGGCGCGAGGCCCAGCAACCTGCACGCCCACGACCTGGTGATCGCCGAGGAGTTGCGCGGCCGGGGCCTCGCGCCGCGCCTGATGCGGCACCTGCACGACACCGCGCGGACGGCCGGCTACCGGACGGTCTCGCTGGTCGCCGTCCTCGGCGCCCAGGCCGTGTGGGCCCGGCTCGGCTACCGCGCCCGGCCCGAGATCGGCCTGCCGGAGAGCTACGGGCCCGGGGCCGTCTACATGGCGATGCCGCTGCGGCCCGCCGGCGCTCACGCCCTCCCCGCCCTCACCGACCTCACCGCCGTCCCCACCCTCGCCACCGAACTGGGCTGATGCACATGATCCGCGTCCGCGACGACTTCCGTCGGCACCAACTCGCCATCGCCGCACTGTTCTTCGTCCTCGGCTTCCAGTACGCGACCTGGGTCTCCCGGGTGCCCGCGCTCAAGGCCAGGCTCGACCTGAGCGAGGCGCAGATCGGGCTGCTGCTGATGACCTGCGGGGTCGGCGCGGCGGTGTCCTTCCCGCTGGTCGCCGTGCTGATGCGGCGGGTCGGATCCCGGCTGCTGTCGGTGCTGTCCGCGCTGGCGCTCGGCGGGGTGCTGCTCGCGCTGTCGGCGGTGCCGAACTACGCCGTCACGCTGCTGGTGCTGTTCTGCGACGGCATCGCGGTCGGCTGCCTGAACGTCGCCATGAACGCCCAGGGCGCGGCGCTGGAGGCCCGCTTCGGACGCACGACCATGTCCCGCCTGCACGCGACGTTCAGCGCGGGCTCGCTGCTGGCCGCGCTGCTCGCCTCGGCCGTCACCGCGGCCACCGACACCATGGCGGTGCATTTCGGCGTCGCGGTCGCGGTGCTGGTCGCGCTGGTCGCGCTCGCGCGCCCGGCGCTGCTGGCGGAGGACCCCGCCGCCCAGGAGGAGGCCGCCCCGGGGAAGAAGGACCGTCGCCGGTTCGCCCTCCCCGCGATGGCGACGCTGTGGATGGGCCTCGCGATGGTCTTCGGCACCGTCACCGAGGGCGCCATGAACGACTGGTCGGCGCTCTACCTCAAGGACGTCGTCGAGGCGAGCGCCGGCATCGCGCCGCTGGGCATCGCCGTCGTCTCGGTCATGATGGTGCTCGCCCGGATCTTCGCCGACGGCTGGCGCACCCGCTTCGGCGACGGCCGGATCGTCCGCGCCGGCAGCCTGCTGGCCGCCGCCGGCCTCGCCCTCGCGCTGCTCTCCGGCGGCGTGGTGCCGACCCTCCTCGGCTTCGCGTGCGTCGGCCTCGGTGTCGCCGCCGTCACCCCGTGCGTCTACGTCGCCGCGGCCCGCCGGGGCTCCGACGCGCTGTCCCTGGTGGCCGCCATGGGCACCACCGGCCTCCTCGCCGGCCCCGCCGTGATCGGCTTCATCGCCGACGGCGCCGGCCTGGTCTGGGGCATGGCCGCCGTCGCGGCCTCGGCCGGGGTCGTCTCCCTGTGCGCCCTCCGGATCCAGTGGCCCGCCCCGGCCGCCGCCGACCCGCTCGACGCCCGCCTCGCCCCCGACGCGACCTGACGGTCGCCCCCTGAACCTCGCCCGGCACGCCGACGCCCCCGTCGTGGACGTGCCGGGCGAGCCCGTTGCGCGGCGCCCGTTCCGCGGCGCCCGTGCTCAGCCGTCCGTGCTCAGCCGTCCGCCGGGGCCGGCCCGACGGCGGTCCCGGTGATGGCGTGCCGGGCCAGCCGGTCGCGCAGGCGGGTGAGCCGGGCGATCTCGGCGTCCAGCGCGGCCAGCCGGCGGGCCACCACCGGGGCGAAGGTCTCCGGTGCCGGCGGTTCGCCGGCGCAGCGGTGCGGCGCGTCCGTGTCGAGCAGGTCGAGCCGGTGCGCGCGGGCGGCGACGTCCTCGACGGTCAGGCCGAGTGCCAGCAGCTCCCGGATCGCCCGGATCCGGACGATCTCGGCCCGGCCGTACTCGCGCTGGCCCGAGGGCGAGCGGGGCGGTGGGCTGAGCAGGCCCCGCTGTTCGTAGAAGCGCAGCGCCCTGGGCGTGGTGCCCGCCGCCGCCGCGGCGTCGCCGATCCGCATTCCCGTCCTCCCGCCGTCACCGTGCACGTCCACCGCTCGCCTGCAGGTCGCCTGCAGGTCGACTGCCGGCCGCCTACAGCTCGCCTAGAGCTCGACGATCAGGGCCCCGAAGGCGTCCCCGTCGATCAACCGACGCAACGCCGCCGGCGCCCGATCGATGCCCGCGATCCGCGTGTGCGGGAAGGAGATGAGGCCCGCGCGCAGCCAGGCGCCGAAGCGCTCGCGCCACTCGGCGTCGAGGCCCGGGTGGTCGGCACCCCGGAATCCGCGCAGCGTCACGCCCTTGACGATCAAGGGGAGGCCGTCCAGGACCGTCGGGGCGGTGCCGCCCCGCCCGTCCGGCGCGAGCTGCCCCGACAGCGCCCCGACCAGGGCGAACCGCGCGCCCGGCCGGGCCGCCGCCGCGGCGGCCGTCAGCTGCTCGCCGCCGACCGTGTCCAGCAGCACGTCGATCCCGTCCGGCGCGGCCCCGGCGAGCTGCTCCGCGAACGGCCGCCCGCCGCGCACCAGCACGGCGTCGTAGCCGAACTCGGCGGTGAGCCGGGCGGCCTTGGCGGGCGAGCCGGTGGTGCCGATCACCCGGGCCGCGCCGAGCAGCCGGGCCACCCGGCCGGCCAGGCTGCCGACCGCCCCCGCCGCGCCGGTCACCAGTACGACGTCGCCCTCCCGCACCCCGGCCGTGCGGGCCAGCCCGCCGTAAGCCGCGACGCCGGGGGAGAGCAGGGCGACCGGGTCCGGCAGGCCGGCGCCGACGGGCGTGAACGCGGTGGCGTCCGCGACCGCGTGCTCCCGCCAGCCGTGCATGTGCGTGACCAGGTCACCCGGGCGCAGCGGGCCGTCCGAGGGCGCGGTCAGCACCTCGCCGAGGGCCGGCCCGAACAGCGCGTCCCCGGGCCGGATCGGGGGCAGCGGCAGGCCGCCGGCCTCGCGGCCGATCAGGGTGCGCAGGCCGGGGAAGACCAGGAAGGCCCGGTTGCGGACCAGCACCTCGCCCGGTCCGGGGGCCGGCAGCGGCTCCTCGACGACGGCGAAGTGCCCGGGCTCGGGCAGTCCGGCGGGGTCGGCGGTCAGCCGGACGACGCGGGTGGTGGCGGGCAGGGCCATGGCGGGCCTCCTCGGGCGGGCGCGGCGGGCTCTCCGCCGCGGTGCCGGGACGCTAAACCCTGACGTGCGGGTCAGGGGCAAGCCCGGGAAGCGCTCTGACGGGCCGTCTTCTAGAGTCGCCGTGGAACGCGTGTACGAGATCCAGAGCCGCACCGAGAGGCAGTACCGCCATGAACGAGCAGGCGCCCGAGCCGTTCGAGCCCGTCGACGAGGACTGGGGGACGGCGCTCGCCGTCGTCGCGCACCCCGACGACATGGAGTACGGCGGGGCCGCCGCCGTCGCCCGCTGGACGGGGCAGGGCAAGAAGGTGGTCTACGTGATGGTCACGAGCGGCGAGGCCGGGATCGACTCGATGGGCCCCGAGGAGTGCGGGCCGCTGCGCGAGGCCGAGCAGATCGCCTCGGCGGCCGTGGTCGGCGTCGACACCGTCGAGTTCCTCGGCCACCCGGACGGCGTGCTGGAGTACGGGCTGCCGCTGCGCCGCGACATCGCCCGCGCGGTGCGCCGGCACCGGCCGGACATCGTGATCACGAGCAACTTCCGCGAGACGTACGGCGGGACGATGCTCAACCAGGCGGACCACGTCGCCGTCGGCCGGGCCACCCTGGACGCCGTCCGGGACGCGGGCAACCGGTGGGTGTTCCGCGAGCTGGCCGAGGAGGGGTACGAGCCGTGGAACGGCGTCCGGCAGGTCTGGGCGGCCGCCTCGCCGGGGGCACGGCACGCGGTGGACACCACGGACACCTTCGACCTGGGCGTCGCCTCGCTGCGGGAGCACAAGGCGTACCTCGCCGGGCTGGGCGGCCCGATGGCGGACCCGCGCGAGTTCCTGGAGGGCTTCGGCCGGGGCGCGGGCAGCCGGCTCGGGGTGCGCTTCGCCGTGCCGTTCGAGGTGTTCCCGCTGCGCTAGTCCGCGTTCGTGCCGTCCTCGTTCGTGCCGTCCTCGTTCGTGCCGTCCTCGTTCGTGCCGTCCTCGGAGTCCTCGGTGCCCTCGGAGGAGCCCTCGGAGTCCTCGGTGCCCTCGCGGCGCCGGCGCCGGTAGCGCACCACCTGGCGCGCCAGGAGGGCGGCGACGAGGACCCCGAGCCCGACCGCGAACCAGAGCTGGTAGCGGATCGCCGTGCGGTACACCGTGCCGATGTTGGCGCCGGCGACGAACCCGAACGTCCCCCACGCGGCCGTCCACAGCGCCGCGCCGATGACGTTGAAGACCGCGAACCGCCGCCAGGGCATCTCGGTGGTCCCGGCGATGATGCCGTTGGTCTGGCGCAGCCCGTCCACGAAGCGGGCCACCGCGACGACCTTCCCGCCGTGCGTGGCGAAGAAGCCGTCCGCGCGCTCCATCCGGGCGGGGGTGAGCAGCACGTACCGGCCCCAGCGGTGGACGAACGCGCGCCCGCCGGTGCTGCCGATCAGGTAGCCGAGGGAGTTGCCGAGCGTCGCGGCGACGAAGGCGATCACCAGGACGGCGGCGAAGTCGAGGTGCCCGGTGCCGGCGTAGACGCAGGCGAGCACGAGGATGGTCTGCCCGGGCACCGGGATGACGCAGTTGTCGAGCAGCACGAGCAGCGCCACCGCCAGGTACCCGTAGTGGTCCAGCAGTGGCGCGAGCCCGGCCAGTGCCCCGGGCAGCGGGGTCGCGGGGGTGGACACCGCTCCTCACCACCTCGCCCGGGTCGGGGGCGGGGCGGCGGGTGCGTCGGTCAGCGGTCCGCCAGACGGGGTTCGATGTTGCAGTCGGGGCCCGGGTAGACGAGTCCCTCGTGGCCGTCCTCGAAGCGCACCACGTACGGCGGTTCGCCGTTCGTGCCGCGCACCTCGATGATCTCGCCCTTCTGGTCCGTCATGCCCACCGACCTGCTGTGGATGTGGAGCTGGTCACCTACTGCCGCGTGCATGGGTCTGCTCCTCGGGTCGCGGTGGCCGCGTCGGCGGCCGGTCTGCCTTCCACTGTGCTGCGCGGTGAGCGGCCCCGCAACGGCTCGGGCGGACGGGACGGGACGGGGCCCGCGTGGTGCTACGCGAGCTGCTCCGCCAGGTAGCTGCGCACCAACCGCTTGCATTCGGCGATCAGCGCCGGGTCCCCGTCCGGGTCGCCCCGGAAGGCCAGCTTGAGGACCGCGTCGGCGGCCTCCAGAGCCACCCGCAGGGCGAGCGTGAGGGCGGCCGGGTCGCTCGCCGCGAAGAGCTCGCCGCCGAGCGCCTGCAGGCGCAGCGCGACGGCGGTGTTGTTGTCCACGCCCGCGTCGAGCAGGTGCCGTTCGTCGCGCAGACCGGACGGGACGGCGGCGCCGGCGAGCCCGAAGTCGAGCTGCCCGAAGCCGGGCACGGCGCGCTTCATCGCGACGAACTCCTCCACCGCGAGGTCGGTGAAGCGGGCCGGGCCGACCGGGGCGGCCTGCGCGAGCCGGCCGTCCAGGCGCTGGAGGTAGTGGTCGAGGTTGCGGCTCGCGAGCGCGGCGAGCAGGTCCTCCTTGCCGGCGAAGAACTGGTACAGGGTGCCGATCGGCACCTGGGCGCGGGCGGCGACCTCCTTGGTCGTGAGCGCGGTGGGGCCGACCTCGTCGAGCAGCCCGGCGCAGGCGTCCAGGATGCGGCCGTACCGCTCCTGGCTGCGCTGCTGGACGGGCTTGCGCCGTCCGGGGGGTACGTGACTCCACGTGTTCGCGCTCATAGGGCTCACTGTGCCGCATTCGGCCAGGTGGGGGCGAATCAACGGGGGGAGGGGCGGGACCCCGCGCGGGACCCCGGGGAAATGATTGACAAACTCAACCTTTCACGTCTAGCGTCGGTATTGCTTCAAGTGATGAAACATCGATGTGCGCAAGCCATCCCGAAGGACCGCGAGAACCCCATGACCGCACTGTCCGGACCCTCCGCCCACGCCTCCGCCGAGGACATCCCCGCCGCCGTCGCCCGGCTGCGGGCCGCGTTCGACACCGGCCGCACCCGCCCGCTCGCCGACCGCCTCGACCGGCTCGCCGCCCTGCGCGCCCTGCTCACCGAGCAGGCCGAGGTGTTCCAGGAGGCCCTCCGCGCCGACCTCGGCAAGAGCGCCGCCGAGTCCTACCGCAGCGAGATCGGCTTCACGCTCAACGAACTCGACCACACCGTCGCGCACTTGGCCGAGTGGCTGCGCCCGCGCCCGGCCGCCGTCCCGGAGCCGTTCCGGCCCGCCGAGGCCACCGTCGTCCGTGACCCGCTGGGCGTCGTGCTGATCATCGCGCCGTGGAACTACCCGCTCCAGCTGGCCCTCTCGCCGCTGGTCGGCGCCCTGGCCGCCGGGAACGCCGCCGTCGTCAAGCCCAGCGAGCTCACGCCGGCCACCTCCGCGGCCATCGCCGAGCTGCTGCCGCGCTACCTCGGCGAGACCGTCGCCGTCGTCGAGGGCGCCGTCCCGGAGACCACCGCGCTGCTGGAGCAGCGCTTCGACCACATCTTCTACACCGGCAACGGCACCGTCGGCCGCATCGTCATGGCCGCCGCGGCCCGGCACCTGACCCCGGTCACCCTCGAACTCGGCGGCAAGAGCCCGGTCGTGGTCGAGCCCGGCGCGGACCTCGCCGTCACCGCCCGCCGGATCGCCCGCGGCAAGTTCCTCAACGCCGGCCAGACCTGCGTCGCCCCGGACTACGTGCTCGCCGTCGGCGACACCGCGGCCGAGCTGGAGAAGGAACTCGCCGCCGCCGTCCACGAGTTGTACGGCGACGACCCGGCCGCGGCCGAGCACTACGGGCGCATCGTCAGCGAGCGCCACTTCGACCGGCTCACCGCGTTCCTCGGCGACGGCCGGACGGTCACCGGCGGCGCCCACGACCGCGCGGCCCGCTACCTCGCCCCGACCGTCCTCGCCGACGTCGAGCCCACCGCCCCGGTGATGCGGGACGAGATCTTCGGCCCGATCCTGCCCGTCCTCACCGTCCCCGACCTGGACGCGGCGATCGCCTTCATCAACGAGCGCGACAAGCCGCTCGCCCTGTACGCCTTCACCGAGTCGGCCGAGACCAAGCGCCGCCTGGCCGAGGAGACGTCGTCGGGCGCGCTCAACTTCGGCCTGCCGGTCCTGCACCTGGCGATGCCCGAGCTGCCGTTCGGCGGCGTCGGCGGGAGCGGCATGGGCCGCTACCACGGCGAGTACTCGATCGACACGTTCAGCCACCTCAAGGCCGTCGTCGACAAGCCCCTCGTCTGAGCCCCTGAGCCCCTCACCCCTTCCACCTCCCTGGAGACCACACCGATGACCCCGCTCGACCACAGCGCCGCCGTCGCCGCCGAGACCGCCCGCTTCGTCGGCGCCGTGCGGGCCGCCGACCCGGCCACCCCGGTGCCCACCACCCCCGGGTGGACCCTCGCCGACCTCGTCCAGCACGCGGGCAGCGTCCAGCGCTGGTTCACCGTCCTGCTGCGGCAGCGGATCCAGGAGCGGCCCACCAGCCGGGACGTGGACCTCAAGCTGCCCGGGCGGGCCGAGGCGTTCCCCGACTGGCTGGCCGACGCGGCGGCCGAGGCCGGCGAGGCCTTCGCGGCGACCGACCTCGACGCCCCGATGTGGGCCTGGGGCGCCGACCAGCACGCCCGCTTCTGGGTGCGTCGGATGCTGTTCGAGACCCTCGTCCACCGCGTCGACGCCGAGCTCGCCCTCGGCGGCAAGGCGGACATCGCCCCGGAGCTCGCCGCCGACGGCGTCGACGAATTCCTCACCAACCTGCCGTACGCGGTCTTCTTCGCCCCGGGCACCGCCGAGCTCCGCGCCGAGGACCGCACCATCCGCTTCGCCCGCACCGACGGCGACGGCACCTGGCTCGTCCGCCTCCGCCCCGACGGCTTCGGCCTCGACCGCGACGCCGCGCACGTCCCGGCCGACGCGACCGTCTCCGCCACCGCCGCCGACCTGCTGCTCCTCCTGTACGGCCGGGTCGACCGCGCCTCGGAGGGCGTCGCCGTCGCGGGCGACGAGGCGCTGCTCGCGCTCTGGTTCGCCAACTCGGCCTTCTGACCGGCCAGGTGGGGTCCGCCGGTCGGTGGACCCCACCGCCGGTCGCCTCAGGCGTTCGCGCCGCTCATCGGCCCGTCCGGCACGGCCGGCACGGCGGCCGGCTGCTCCGCCCCGGTCGCAGGCTGTTCCGCCTCGGTAGCCGCGTGCTCCGCCTCGGCGGCCGCCTGCAGGTAGCCCGCGAGGCGGTTCCGGAGGTCCGTCGTCCAGAAGTCGTCGTCGCCGTCGTCGTCCTCCGGGACCGTCCGTTGATTCCTGGCCATCGCCCGGAGCAGATCGATGTCCAGACCCGCGTTCCCGTGTTCCTCGCAAGCCTTGTGGAACCGGACGAGGTGCCCGACGGGCGCGGAGCTGGCCATGGCGGTCAGGAGGCCCGACCGCTCCCCGCTCGGCTCGTCCTGGTCGGCGATCCAGCGGAAGAGGTCGATCGGCCGGCGCACGCAGGCGAGGGCGTATTCGACCGTGATCCCGTCGTGCAGGCGGCGCCGGTCCCTGAACTCCCGGGCGAGGGCCATGACGTCGCGGACCGGGTGGCCGAGCGCGACCTGCTCGATGAGGTTGTCCGCGGCCTCGTCCTGGTCGGCGTCCCGCAGGTAGGAGACCGCCTCGCACATGCCCGTCAGATCGCCCGTGCCGCCCCTCTCCCGCAGTTCGAGCTCGGCGTTCGTCGCGCGCGTGAGCTCGTCGAGGGTCCGGGCGTACACCTCGCGCAGGCGCAGGACGGCTCCGGCCTGGCGGATCTGGTCCTCCAGCTGTGCGATGCGGTCGAGAGCGGCGTCCCGCTGCTCGGTCAACCCGCGGACTTCCTCCCGGCTTCGGGAGGTCAGGTGTTCCAGGGCCTCCTCCGCGTTCCGCCGGAGCTCGCGTTCGTCCCGGAGCTCCTGCTGGAGGCCGTCCATCTCCCGGAGCGCCTGGGCGCGGTGCAGGTCGAGGTCCTCGCGGGCGTCGGCGAGCTCGAACTCGCGGGCCTGGAGCGGGCTTCGCGCGCGGGCCGCCGCGTACATCAACGCCCGGGTCGCCGCGACCTCCTCGGGGGAGACGCAGGTGCCCTCCTGCTCGGCGATCAGCTCGTGGAGCCGCGCGGCGAGCTCCCGACGGGGCACCTCACGGCCGTTGAAGAACTTCGACAGGCGGGTCCGGTCGACCCGCAGTCCGTCGCCGCTCAGCCGCCCGGCCAGTTCCTCCGACGAGAGCCCGATGCGTCCCCGCAACTCCCGCAGACGCTGCGCACAGCGCCGCTCCGGCTCCGACAGCCGTTCGTCCAGCGGGGACAACCCCCGTGGTGCGGGCATCTGCTCCCGCGTCACGCCGTGCCTCCTCCGTGTTGTGCGGCCGGCATCTTGCGTCGGGCCGACGCACGATGCCGTTGCGACCTGACGCAACCACCGTGCTGGCCATTGTGATGGGACCGTCCCCCGTTGGTACCGTCTACGGAGATTCGAGTGCGCCGAAAGCGACGTTCCCCGCGCCCGTTCCTGGAGTTCCGGGTAGGAGGCTTCCGCCTGACCCTCCAGTCCCGCCCGCGCCGGCTGGTCCTGCTGCTCGGACCCGCGGTCAGCGTGACGGCCGGGTGGCTGGCGCTCCGCAGGTAATGGACGGACGTCCCGCCGTGTTCGATATTGATCAGTCCATGGCAAATTGCGCAGCTTCGCGCAGGTCGCGATCCCGGGCTGTCCGGCCGGTCGTTCGGGAATCGCCCAGGGCTGCGCAGGTGTCGTGCCCCGGGGCTACACTCCGGTCATGCTCAAAGCTGATCGCGCCGCACGGATCCTGTCCCACATCTCGGAGGCGGGAAGCGCGGACGTGCACGCGCTCGCCGGGCTGCTCGGGGTGTCGGGGGCCACGGTCCGCCGGGACCTCCAGGAGCTGCACGACCAGGGTCTGCTGCACCGCACCCGCGGCGGGGCCGTCACCGGGGCGGTCAATCTCGAACTGCCGCTGCGGCACCGCAGCGAGAAGCAGCAGGAGGAGAAGCGCCGGATCGCCCGCGCCGCGGCCGAACTCGTGCCCGAGGGCGCGGTCGTGGGCCTCACCGGCGGCACGACGACGAGCGAGCTCGCCCGGGTGCTGGCCGAGCGCGGCGGCGTCACCGTCGTGACCAACGCCGTCAACGTCGCGGCCGAGCTCATCGTCCGCCCCGAGATCCGCCTGGTGGTGATCGGCGGCATCGCCCGCTCGGCGAGCTACGAGCTGATCGGCCCGGCGGCCGAACGGATGCTCTCCCACTACCACTTCGACGTCTCGTTCGTCGGCGTCGACGGCCTCACCCCGCACGAGGGCTGCACGACGCACGACGAGATGGAGGCCCAGACCGACCGCGCGTTCCTGCGCGGCAGCGCGCGGTCGGTGGTCCTGGCGGACAGCACCAAGGTCGGCCGGGTCACCTTCGCGTCGATCTGCCCGCTCGCCGAGGTGCACGACATCGTGACGGACACCGGCATGACGGACGCCCAGGAGAAGGCCATCGCGGACTGCGGGGTGCGCGTCCAGCGCGTGTGAACGCCGCTGCGGGGGCGGCTACTTGACCGAGCCGGCGGTCAGGCCCGAGACGACGTGCCGTTCGATCACCGCGAACAGGACGACGACGGGCACGATCGCGACGAGCGACGCGGCGAACACCTGGTTCCACTGCACGCTGTAGGCGCCGATCATGTTGTTGATCCCGACGGTCAGCGGCTGCCGGTCCGGGGAGGTCGTCAGGGTCAGGCCCATGATGAACTCGTTCCAGGCCGCGATGAACGTGAAGATCACCGCTGTCACCACCCCCGGCAGCGCCAGCGGCAGCGTGACGCGCCACAGCGCGCCCAGCCGCCCGGTGCCGTCGATCCGGGCCGCCTCCTCCAGCTCCACCGGGATGGAGGCGATGTAGGCGCTGAGGATCCAGATCGCGAACGCCAGGTTGAACGCGGCGTTGGCGAGCACCAGCACGAGGACCGTGTCCAGCAGGTCGAGCGCGTAGAACTCGCGGTAGAGGCCCACCTGGAGCGCCGTCGGCTGGAACATCTGCGTGACGAGCACCAGCAGCAGGAACGCCCGGCGCCCCCGGAAGCGGACCCGCGCCGTGTAGTACGCGGCGGGCAGCGCGACCAGCAGCACCAGCAGCGTCGAGCCGCCCGCGACCACCAGGGTCACCTGGAGGTTCTGGCCGAGCGTCGTGTCCCGCCACACCGCGGTGAACGACGACCAGTCGAAGTGGTCCGGCAGGTAGCCGTTGTCGCGCAGCTCGCCGGCCGGGCGGCCCGCCGTGACGAGCATCTCCAGGTACGGCAGCAGGAACAGGGCCGCCAGCGCCCAGGCGGCGGCGGCCGGCAGCAGGGTACGGGGGTCGAAGCGTTTCACTGGCCCTGCTCCTCGTTCCAGCGGCTGACCTTGAGGAAGAGCAGCACCATGACGATGACGGCGGCGAAGTTGACGACGGACATGGCGGCGGATTCGGCGACGTCGTAGCCGCGCAGCATGTACATGAACACGGTGGTGGTGGCGGTGTCGGCGTTGGGTCCGCCCTGGGTCATGCCCCAGATGACGGGGAAGGAGTTGAAGACGTTGATGAGGTTGACGACGAGGGCGACGAGGAAGGCCGGGCGCAGCAGCGGCAGCGTGACGAGCCGGTAGGTCTGGCGGCGGGTGGCGCCGTCGACGCGGGCGGCTTCGTAGACCTCGGTGGGGATGGTCTGGAGGCCGGCGAGGAGGGTGTAGGTGGTGAAGGGGAGGGAGACGAAGACCGCGACGGCGATGAGCCAGGGTTTGGCGTGGGTGGCGTCGCCGAGCCAGGCTTGTGGGCGGTCGATGAGGCCGAGGTCGAGCAGGAGGCGGTTGAGGACGCCGGCGACCTGGTCGAGCATCCAGCGGAAGCCGATCGCGGTCATGAGGACGGAGGCGGCCCAGGGGGCGATGAGGGCCCAGCGGGTGATCCGTCGGCCGGGGAATTCCTGGTTGAAGAGCTGGGCGAGGGCGAGCGAGAGCAGCATGGTCAGGCCGACGACGGCGACCGTCCAGAGCACCGTCCAGCCGAGGACCTCGGGCAGGCGCGGGTCGGCGAACAGTTTGCGGTACTTGGCCAGGCCGGCCGCGCCGTGGTCGGTGCCGGTGGTGTCGATGCGCCGCAGCGAGGTGCGGACCATCTCCACCACCGGCCAGACGACCACGGCGAGGATCAGCAGGACGGCGGGCGCGATCCACGGCACCGGGCCGAGACGGCGCAGGGGGTCCCGGTGGCGCAGCGGGTCCCGGCGGCGCGGTGGGTGCGGCACGGTCACTGGCCGGCCTGGACGGCGGCCTGCTGGAGCGCGTCCAGCGCCTTCTTCGGGTCGCTGACGGCGGTGCCGATCTGCGTCTTGACCTGGGCCGAGACGCCCGGCCAGGTCGGGTCGCTGAGCGGGTAGAAGGTGGCGGTCGGCAGGATGCGCAGGAAGGGCGCGAGCGCCTGCTCGTCGGGGTCGGCCTGGAGGGCGGTGAGCGCGGACTTCGTGACCGGCAGCAGGCTGTACTCCTTGGCGAACTTCACCGCGTTGTCCTTGGCGTAGGCGAAGTCGAGGAAGGCCTTGACCTGCTCCTTGTGGCCGCCCTTCTTGAAGGCCATGACCCAGTCGGCCACCCCGAGCGTGGACGGGCTCGCGCCGTCCTTCCCGGGCATCGCGGTCCAGCTGACGTCCATGGTCTTGACGTCGCCCAGCAGGGTGGGGATGCCGTTGAGCATGCCGACCTTGCCGGACGCGAAGTCCTTGGTGAGGTCGGTGCGGTTGACGGCCGCCGGGCTCTGCTCGGTCAGGCCCGCGTCGACCCAGGACTTCAGCTGGGTGAACGTGGCCACGTTGGCGGGGGAGTTGATGGCGTACTTGCCGCCCGCGTCCTGGTAGCCGCCGTGGTTGCCGAGCATCCAGATGAACGACTCGCCCTGCGCCTCCTCCTTGCCGAGCGGCACCCCGAGCGGCACCTCGACGCCCGCCTTCTTGAGGGCGGTCGCGGCGGCGGTGACGTCGTCCCAGGTCTTCGGCGGATTGGCGGGGTCGAGACCGGCCTTGCGGAAGAGCGTGTTGTTGATCAGGAACATCCGGGCGCTGGAGACGAACGGGACGCCGTACTGGGTGCCGTCCTGCACGCCGGCCTTCGCGAGGGCCGGGACGAAGTCGTCGGCGGTGGCTGCGGAGAGGACGTCGCCTGCCGGGTAGAGCATGCCGTTCTTCGCGTAGTCGGCGTAGCCGCCGGTCTGCAGGAGGTCGGGCTGGTTGCCGTTCTGGACCATGGTCTTGACCTGGGTGTCGAGGTCGTTCCAGTTGATGACCTGGAGGTCCACCCTGACCTTGGGGTTCTGCTGCTCGAACGCGGATATGACGCCCTGCCAGTACGCCTGGCTCGGGTTCTGCCCGTTGGAGCCGTAGTCGGCGGCGACGAACCGGATCGTGGTGACGCCGTCGGCGGACGTGCCGCCGGAGCCGGAGCCCTTGCTGCACGCCGACAGGGCGAGCGTGCCGGCCAGGGTGGCCGCCGACAGGGCGAGGAGAGGCCGCTTCATGTGCAGGACCGCCTTTGCGAGTCTACGAACTGCGTGAAGTTGTGCGATCGCGCAGATCACCAATCAAGTTCGATCAGTAGCGTGCCCAGAGTGTGCCCCGTTGGCGATGGCCATGACGGGCGCGTTATCGAAGTGTTGCCGTACGGGCCGTGGCGAGAAGGCACCCTTCCGTGTGACTGGAACTGCGTGTAGCCTCGCCGCCGGTTGCTCAATCTTGATCTGTTGGGCGTGAAGTGCGGCAGATTTGAGCAGAAGTGCCGTGGGAGCTGTTGGCGCCGTAGGCGGGGAGGCCCTTGTGAGTCACGTCAACCAGAGTCACGTCAACCGGAGTCACGTCAACCAGAGTCACGTCAATCGGAGTCACGTCGAGCGTGAGATCGCGGATCAGCCGGACTGCTGGCGGCGGGCGTCGGAACTGGACCCGGCCGGGCTGCCCGAACCGGGCGAGCGGGTGGCCGTCATCGGCTGCGGCACCTCGCTCTACGTCGCCCAGGCCTACGCGGCGCTGCGCGAGGCCGCCGGCCACGGCGAGACGGACGCCTTCCCGGCCTCCGAGTACCCGGCCGACCGCCGCTACGACCGGCTCCTCGCCCTCAGCCGCTCCGGAACCACCACCGAGGTGCTGACCGCGCTCGCGCGCGCCGACCGCACACCCCGCACCGCGATCACCGGCGACCCCACGACCCCGATCAGCGCCGTCGCCGACACCGTCGTCGACCTGGCCTTCGCGGACGAGGAGTCGGTGGTCCAGACGCGCTTCGCCACCACCACCCTCGCCCTGCTGCGCGCCCGGCTCGGCCACGCCCCGGCCGACCTGCCCGCCCAGGCCGAACGGGCGCTGGCCGCCGACCTGCCCGAAGGCGCCCTCGACGCACGGCAGTTCACCTTCCTCGGCACCGGCTGGACCGTCGGTCTCGCGCACGAGGCGGCGCTGAAGCTGCGCGAGGCCTCCGGCTCGTGGACGGAGTCCTACCCGGCGATGGAGTACCGGCACGGCCCGATCAGCGTCACCGCTCCGGACACCGTCGTCTGGTTCTTCGGCGAGCCGCCGGCCGGACTCCTCGACCAGGTCCGCGAGATCGGCGCGACCACCTCCGTCACCGGCCTGGACCCGCTCGCCGACCTGATCCGCGCCCAGCGGCTCGCCGTCGAACTCGCCAAGGCCCGCGGCCTCGACCCCGACCGGCCGCGCCACCTCACCCGGTCGATCGTCCTCACCCGGCCGTGACCACGGTCATCGCGCTCGACGTCGGCGGCACCTGGGTCAAGGGCGGCGCGGCCGGCCCGGACGGCCGCCTGCGGGCCGCCACCCGCCGCCCCACCGGCGCCGAGCACGGCCCGGAGGCAGTACTCGCGACGGTGCTCGCCACCGCCCGCGAACTCGCCGACCACTACCGCCCGGTGGCGGCCGGCGTCGCGATCCCCGGCATCGTCGACGAGCCGGCCGGCCGGTCGGTCGGTGCTCGCCGCGAACCTCGGCTGGCACCGGCTGCCCGTCCGCGACCGGCTCGCGGAGGAACTCGGCGTCCCCGTCGCCCTCGCCCACGACGTCCGGGCCGGCGGCCTCGCCGAAGCCCGCCTGGGGGCCGGTCGGGGCAGCGGCAATTTCCTGTTCGTCCCGGTCGGCACCGGCGTCGCGGCGGCCCTGGTCGTCGACGGCCGCCCGCTGACCGGCAGCCACGCCAAGGCCGGTGAACTCGGCCACCTCCCGGTGGAACTCGCCGCCGGCGAACCGTGCGGGTGCGGCGGCCGGGGCTGCCTGGAGACAGTCGCGTCGGCCGCCGCGATCGCCCGCCGCTACACCCGCAGGACCGGCCGCACCGGGACGGACGCCAAGGAGGTCGCCGAACGCGCCCGCACCGGCGACTTCGCGGCGGTCACCGTCTGGCGCGAGGCCGTCGACGCCCTCGCGGAAGGCCTCGCCGCCGCCGTCACCCTGCTCGACCCCGAGCGCATCGTGATCGGCGGCGGCCTCGCCGAAGCGGGCGAACTCCACCTGGCCCCGCTCCGGACCGCCCTCGCGGCCCGCCTGACGTTCCAGACCGTCCCCGAGATCGTCCCCGCCGAACTGGGCCCCCGCGCCGGCTGCCAGGGCGCAGCCCTCCTGGCCCGCGAACTGGCGGCGGAGACGGGGACGTGACGGGCGTGGAGGGGGCGTGCGCGGAGGGGGCGTGCGCGGGAAGTCGGCCGGTTCGACTTCCCGCGCTGCGCGAGTGTCCGATCGGCCGCTGCGGAGCCGGTGTCGCCCGCCCCCGCCCCCGCCACCCCGACCCGAGGAGTCCCCGATGCCCCTGACCGGTACCGGTGCCATCGTCGCCCCCGCAGTCGCCTACGGCCGGGGGGTCGGGGCGTTCAACGTCATCCAGCTGGAGCACGCGCAGGCCATCGTGACGGGGGCCGAGGCGGTCGGGGCGCCGGTGGTCCTCCAGCTCAGCGAGAACGCCGTCCGCTACCACGGCGCCCTCGCGCCGGTCGCCGCCGCGACGCTCGCGCTCGCGCGGCGGGCGACCGTTCCCGTGGCCGTCCACCTCGACCACGCGACGTCCGCCGGACTCGTCGCCGAGGCCGTCGACCTGGGCTTCTCCTCGGTCATGTTCGACGCCTCCGCGCTCGCCCACGCCGACAACCTCCGCCGGACCGCCGAGGTCGTGGCCCGCTGTCACGCGGCCGGGGTCTGGGTGGAGGCGGAGCTGGGGGAGATCGGCGGCAAGGACGGCGTCCACGCGCTGGGGGTGCGCACCGATCCGGACGAGGCGGCCGACTTCGCCGCCGGGACGGGCGTCGACGCGCTGGCCGTCGCCGTCGGCTCCTCGCACGCGATGGCCACCCGGGACGCCGTCCTCGACTTCGCCCTCATCGCGCGGCTGCGCGAGGCCGTGCCGGTGCCGCTCGTGCTGCACGGGTCCTCGGGCGTCGCGGACGAGGACCTGACCCGGGCCGTCGAGCACGGCATCACGAAGGTCAACATCGCCACCCAGCTCAACCGGGTGTTCACCGCCTCCGTCCGGCGCGCCCTCGCGGACGACGTGCGGCTCGTGGACACCCGCCGCTACCTCGGGGCCGGCCGCGCCGCGACGGCCGCCGAGGTCGCCCGCCTGCTCACCGTCCTCCGGGCGAACCCTTCCTGAGGACGGTGAGCGGACGGGCGGCCAACACAGACGCCCCCCGACGAGACGCCCCCCGACGAACGGAAGGTGACACGCCCCATGCCGTCCATGCGCCACCGCTTACGCCGCCCGCACCCCCGAGGCGTCCTGACCACCGTGCTCGCGCTGCTGTGCGCGCTGCTCGGCGCCGTCCCCGCGGCCCGCGCCGCGACGCCGTCGGCGGGCACGCTCTCGCCCGGCCACCGCACGGTGACCTGGCAGAGCCCCACCTACGCCAACGGCGCCGTGCCCGACCCCGCGCACTGCCCGAGCGCCGCCGCCGACCCGGACGGCAAGGTCTGCGACCGCTTCTCGATCACCGTGGACGTCCCGGCCGGCTACTGGCAGGGCCACCCCGACGGCGGCGTGCCGGTCTCGATCAGCTGGCCCGACCCGACCATGGAGTTCGACCTCTACGTCTACGACGGCGCGGGCCGCAAGGTCGCCGAGAACCAGACCGGCGCCGTCCCCACCACCGCCGTGATCCCGGACGCGTCGGGCACCTACCAGGTGCTGGTGGTGCCCTACTCCGTCAAGAACTCCTCCTACACCGCGACCGCGCTGCTCCCCGAGCCCACCACCGTCGGCGACGCGACCGGCATCGCCCGGGACGGCGACGGCTACCTGATCCAGGCGGGCGCGACGGCCCGCGCCCGCGTGGACTTCACCACCGAGGACGCCTTCCGCCTGCAGTTCAGCCCGGACGGCACCTTCACGGCCCCGCCCGTCGGCGAGATGATCGCGACGACTCCGCCCACCCTCAAGACGGTCGAGGAGCGCGACGAGGGCGACTACTACGCGATCAGCTCCGCGCACCTCACCCTGCGCGCGTACAAGCAGCCGCTGCGCTTCGCGCTCTACACCGACGACGACACCAAGCGCGTCTGGGAGGAGACCCGCGGCCTCACCTGGACCCAGGACGCGATGCAGCAGACCCTCGCCCGCGGGCCGCAGGAGCAGTTCTACGGCGCGGGCGAGCAGAACGGCTCGTTCTCCCACCGGGGCAGGACCGTCCACGTCGCCAACGACTACAACTGGAACGAGGGCGGGTTCAACAACTCCCAGCCCTTCTACCTCTCTTCGGCCGGCTACGGCGTCTTCCGCCACACCTACGCCCCCGGCACGTACACCTTCGGCGACCCGGTGCAGACGTCCGAGCGCGAACGCCGCTTCGACGGCTACTACTTCTACGGCCCGGACCTCAAGAACATCATCGGCGCCTACACCGACCTCGTCGGCAAGCCCTTCATGCCGCCCGTCTACGGCCTCGAACCGGGCGACTCCGACTGCTACCTGCACAACGCCAACCGCGGCGAGCGGCACACCCTGGACGCCCTCAAGGTCGCCGACGGCTACACCGCCAACCAGCAGCCGCTCGGCTGGATGCTCGTCAACGACGGCTACGGCTGCGGCTACGAGAACCTCCAGCAGACCGGCCAGGGCCTGCGCGACCACCAGATGCAGCTGGGCCTGTGGACGTCGACCGGCCTGCCCAACCAGGGCGAGGAGGTCAAGGCGGGCGTGCGGGTGCGCAAGCTGGACGTCGCCTGGGTCGGCCCCGGCTACAAGTTCGCGCTGGACGGCTGTCTGAAGGCCAAGGACGGCATCGAGCAGAACAGCGACGCCCGCGGCTTCGTCTGGCTCCCCGTCTCCTGGGCCGGCGCACAGCGCTGCGGCGTGCTGTGGAGCGGCGACCAGAAGGGCACGTACGACTACGTGCGCTGGCAGATCCCGACGTACGCGGGCGCGGCCATGTCCGGCATCGCGTACAACACCGGTGACGTGGGCGGCATCTTCGGCAGCGACCCGAAGGTGGAGACCCGGGACCTGGAATGGAAGACCTTCGTCCCGGCCATCATGACCATGGACGGCTGGGCGGCCGCCGACAAGCAGCCGTGGCGGGCGGGCGAGCCGTACACCTCGGTCAACCGGCGCTACCTCCAGCTCAAGGAGCGCCTGCTGCCGTACTTCTACACGCTCGCCGAGGAGGCGCACCGCACGGGCGTCGGCGCGGTGCGGCCGCTCGTGCTGGAGTACCCGGACGACCCGAACACGTGGGGCGACGCGGCGAAGTACGAGTTCATGAGCGGCAGCGACTTCCTCGTCGCGCCGGTGTACGACAACTCGTCCGTCCGCAACGGCATCTACCTGCCGAAGGGCACGTGGGTGGACTACTGGACGGGCAAGACGTACGAGGGCCCGACCACGGTCAACGGCTACCAGGCGCCGCTGGACACCCTGCCGCTGTTCGTCCGGGCCGGAGCCGTCGTGCCGATGTGGCCGCAGGGCACGCTGTCGTGGCAGACCCGCGACACCGGCCGGCTCTCCTACGACGTCTACGCCAAGGGCGGCGAGTCCTCCTTCACGCTCTACGAGGACGACGGCACGACGCGCGCGCACGAGCAGGGCGCGGGTGCCACCCAGGAGGTGTCGGTCCGCTCGGTCGGGCGCGGGCACGGCGTGACCACCGTGGACGTGGGCCCGAGCGTGGGCGACTACACGGGCAAGCCGGCCGCGCGCGCCTACGAGTTCACCGTCCACGCCGGGGCCGGGCCGGGCGCGGTGCTCCTGGACCACGAGCCGCTGGACGGCTACTCCTCGCAGGCCGGGCTGGACGCGGCGGGCGCGGGGTGGTTCTACGACGCGGCGGCGGGCGTGGTGCACGTGAAGACGCCGCAGCAGCCGACGGACTCGGGCTTCTCGCTGCTCCTGGCGGGAGCCGGACCGCTGGCGGGCTGAGCCTGGTCGAGCCGGGCTGAGCCGGGGGAGGGCGGAGGTCTTCGGGCCTCCGCCCTCCCCCCTTCTTCGTCTCGGCGAACTTGTTCGTAACGAACATGTTCGTTACCGTGGAGAGGACAGCGACCCGAAGGAGCGGACATGACCCAGCGCAACCCGGCCCCCGTCCCCGCCCACGTCCCGATCGCCGTCCTCGGAGCCGGCCTCGGCGGCCTGACCCTCGCCCGCGTGCTCCACGTTCACGGTGTCGAGGCCGCCGTGTTCGACCTGGAGGCGTCCCCCGAGGCCCGCACCCAGGGCGGCATGCTCGACATCCACGAGGAGTCCGGCCAGCGCGCCCTGCACGCGGCCGGCCTGTACGACGGCTTCCGCGCCCTCGTCCACGAGGGCGGCGAGGCCATGCGGCTGGTCGCCCCGGACGGCACCGTCCGGCTCGACGCCCCGGACGACGGCACCGGCGGCCGCCCCGAGGTGGACCGCGGCGCCCTGCGCGACCTCCTCCTCGGCTCCCTCCCCGCCGGGACGGTCCGCTGGGGCCGCAAGGCCACCGGCGTCCGGGCGCTCGGTGACGGCCGCCACGAGGTCGCCTTCGCCGACGGCGGCACCCTCACCACCGACCTGCTGATCGGTGCCGACGGCGCGTGGTCGCGGGTCCGCCCGCTGCTGTCCGACGCCGTCCCCGCCTACACCGGCATCTCCTTCGTCGAGGCCGACCTGCACGACGCCGCCGTCCGTCACCCCGAGGCCGCCGCGCTCGTCGGCGGCGGGTTCTTCATGGCGCTCGCCGAGGACCGCGGCTTCCTCGGCCACCTCGAAACGGACGGCAGCATCCACGTCTACACCGCCCTGCGGGTGGGGGAGGAGTGGCTGGACGGCCTCGGCGCCGCTGATCCGTCAGCGGTCAAGCGGGCCGTCCTCGCCGAGTTCGACGGTTGGTCCGACGGCCTGCGCGCCCTCGTCGCCGACGCCGACGGGCCGCTCGTCGGGCGCCGCATCCACGCCCTGCCGGTCGGCCACCGCTGGGAGCGCGTCCCGGGCGTCACGCTCCTCGGCGACGCCGCCCACCTGATGTCCCCGTTCGCGGGCGAGGGCGCCAACCTCGCCATGCTCGACGGCGCCGAACTGGGCGCGGCGATCGCCGCCCACCCCGGCGCCGCCGAGGCGGCGCTCGCGGCGTACGAGCGGGAGCTGTTCCCGCGCAGCGAGGCCTCGGCGGCGGAGTCGGCGGCCAACCTGGAGCGGATGTTCGGGCCGGACGGGCTCCAGGGGATGCTCGACCTGGTCACCGGGCCCGCGGCCTAAGGTGGGCGGCATGAGCAGCACCCCGACGCCCCGCCCCCGCAGCCGCCGCGAACGCCCGGCCAAGCCGGCCCTCACCTACGAGGGCATCGTCGCCGCCGCCGTCCGGATCCTGGAGGCCGAGGGACTGCAGCGGGTGACCATGCGCCGCCTCGCGCAGGAGCTCGACACCGGCCCGGCCTCGCTCTACGTGTACGTCGCCAACACGGCCGAGCTGCACGCGGCGATCCTGGAGGAGTTCCTCGGCGCGGTGGACCTCGCGCCGGTGCGGGCGGCCGGCGACTGGCGCGAGCGCCTGGCGGCCGTCCTCGGCTCGTACACCGGGGTGCTGTTCCGGCATCCGGCGCTCGCCCACACCGCACTCGTCACCCGCCCGTCGGGCCCGCACTACCTCGCCGTCGTGGAGGCGCTCCTCGCGCTGCTGCACGAGGGCGGCGTGCCGGACAGGCAGGCGGCCTGGGGTGTGGACGTCCTGCTGCTCGTGGCCACCGCGACGGCCGCCGAACAGTCCGCCCGCGACGCCGACCCGGGCGCCGAGGCCGAACACACCGCCCTCGCCGAAACCCTGCTCGCCGCCACCGCCCCCGAGCACCCCCGCATCGCGGCCCTCGGCCCCGCCCTGCTCGCCGGCACCCCGGAGGACCGCCTCGCGTGGACCTTCCGCATGGTGATCAACGGGACGGCCGCCACCCCGCGTTAGTGCCCGTCAGTTGCCGTAGGGCTTCTTCTCCCGGGCCTCGCGCAGGGCCTGTCCCCACCAGCCGAGCTGGTTGAACAGCGTGGTCGCGGCGGCCGTCGCGCCGACGGGCTCCTTCAGCGCGCCGGTCTCGTCGAAGAGCCCCCAGCAGTTGTGGAAGCTGACCACGTCACGGACGGTCACGGAGTGCATCTCGGCGAAGACCTGCCGCAGTTGCTCCACCGCCCGCAGGCCACCGGACAGGCCGCCGTAGGAGACGAAGCCGACCGGCTTGGCCGCCCACTCCTTCCCGTGCCAGTCGATCAGGCTCTTCAGCGAGGCCGGGAAGCTGTGGTTGTACTCCGGGGTGACCACGATGAAGGCATCCGCCTCGGCCAGCCGCGGCGAGACCCCGGCCAGCACCTGCGCAACCTCCTTGCCGGGGTTGTGGGACAGCTCGTGCGGCAACGGGTGGTCGGCGAGGTCGATCGCATCGACCAGCAGGTCGTCCCGCTCCTTGGCGAGCGAGGCGACCCAGTTGGCGACGGTCGGCCCGAACCGGCCGTCCCGGACGCTACCGGTGATGACGGCGAGACGGAGGGGCGTGGCGGACATGGGGAACTCCTCGACAGTCGGATCTGCGCGCCCCGCTGCGGGGCGACGTCCATATGATCGAAGTTCAAGCGCACTTGACGTCAAGCCCCGTCCGGCCGCGGCGGCAGCTGTCAAGGAAGCCTGCTCCTCCTCCGTCGATGCGACCGGTCGTCACTACGGGGGTTCCGGCGCAGGGGTCCGGTTCGGGTTGCTCGGGCCGCTGCTGCTCGCCGGCCCGGAGGTGCGAACGCTGCTGCCCTCCTCCTGTGCTTGCCCTGCTGGACTCGTGGCGGGGCGAGCCGTTCGCCGCCGTGCCGGTGCTCGCCGCCTCTGCCCCCAGGCCACCCAGCGGCGCGACACCCGGCTCGCCCTGCTGGAACGCGGAAACCCGTCCTCTGGCGTTCCGGCGGCACGGCGATAACATGAGTACTCCTCATGTTTGCCTCGGGAGGCTGCCATGCCGAACCGCCTCGACCTGCCCTCCGGATTCCGCTGGGGTGCCGCCACCGCCGCCTACCAGATCGAGGGGGCGGTGGAGGAGGACGGCCGCGGCCCGTCCGTCTGGGACGTCTTCACCGCGCGCCACGGCGCCGTCCGGGACGGGCACACGGGAGCGGTCGCCTGCGACCACTACCACCGGTACGCCGAGGACATCGCCCTGATGAAGGGCCTCGGGCTGGACGGCTACCGCTTCTCCATCGCCTGGTCCCGCATCCTGCCCACCGGCACGGGGCCTGTGAACCCCGCCGGCCTGGCCTTCTACGACCGCCTGGTCGACTCCCTCCTGGAAGCCGGCATCACCCCGCTGCCCACCCTCTTCCACTGGGACCTCCCACAGACTCTGGAGGACGCCGACGGCTGGCTCAACCGCGAGACGGCGTACCGCTTCGCCGAGTACGCCACCCTCGTGGCCGACCGCCTCGGCGACCGGATCCCCGCCTGGATCACCCTCAACGAGCCCTTCGTCCACACCGTCTTCGGCTACGCCCTGGGCACCCACGCCCCCGGCCGCACCCTCATGTTCGAGGCCCTGCCCGCGGCCCACCACCAGCTCCTCGCCCACGGCCTGGCCGCCTCGCTGCTCCACGAGCGGGGCCTGGAGGTGATGCTGTCCAACAACCTCACCCCGGTGTGGCCGGCCTCCTCGTCACCCGAAGACGCAGCCGCCGCCGAGGCCTACGACGCCCTGCACAACCGCCTGTTCACCGACCCCGTCCTCCTCGGCCGCTACCCCGACCTCTCCGCCCTGGGCGTCCCCGACGACATCTACGGCGCCGTCCGCGACGGCGACCTCGACCTCATCCACACCCCGCGCCTGGACGGCCTCGGCCTCAACTACTACAACCCCACCCGCGTCGCCGCCCCCACCTCCCCGGGCCTGCCCTTCGACCTCGTCGACATCCCCGAGGCCCCCCACACCGCCTTCGGCTGGCCCGTCGTCCCCGACGGCCTGCGCCAACTCCTGGCCAGCCTGCGGAAGATGTACGGCGAAGCCCTCCCGCCCATCACCATCACCGAAAACGGCTGCTCCGTCGACGAGTCCACCACCCCCGACCACCCCCGCATCGACTTCCTCGCCACCCACCTCGACGCCCTCGCCCAAGCCATCGCCGAGGGCGCCGACGTCCGCGGCTACTACACCTGGTCCCTCCTCGACAACTTCGAGTGGGCCGAGGGCTACCACCAGCGCTTCGGCCTCGTCCACGTCGACTTCGCGACGCAGCGCCGCACGCCGAGGGCGTCGTACGCCTGGTACCGCGACCTGATCGCCACCCACCGGGCCCGGGGTGAGCGGTAGTCGGGGGCTGGGCTGTTGTGGCACCCGCCGGACTCGATTCAGGTCCGGTCGGGCTCTGCGAAGCATCTTTCGTGGCTGAGTGCGGCTTGGCGCGGCGTGTGGATCCGTGCCTGCGGCTGGGGGTCGGTGGAACCCGGTGGATTACGTAGTCGGAATGCGTAGTTCTACTGACGCCCGTGGGCCCCGTCGCCGGGGAGGCTTGCCCGGGGTGACAGGAGCAATCAAGAAGCGGATTACCTAGCGACCCTTGTCGGCGGCACGTGAATGCCGTCCGGGGAATCCGCGCGAGGCCGCTTCTGACAGAGCACTCCAGCCGAATTCAAGGGCTGCCTGAATTTCCACAAGTGACACACAGTGAGGCGAATCCCTGCCCATGCCTGCAGACGATCTCCACCACGCCGCATCGCCGCCACCCGCCTTTCAGCCCCTCCAGGCGGACGACCCGACCGAAGTAGCCGGTTACCGGTTGTACGCGCGTCTGGGGGCCGGCGGGATGGGCCGGGTCTACCTCTCCTACACGCCCGGCGGACGCCCGGTGGCCCTCAAGGTGGTCCGCCCCGAGTTCGCCGAGGACCCCGAGTTCCGCCGCCGGTTCACCCGGGAGGTGGCCAACGCTCAGCGGATCCACGGCCTGTACGCCGCCCAGGTGATCGACGCCGGTACCGAGGCCGACACCCCCTGGCTGGTCACCGCCTACGTGCCGGGCCCCTCGCTGCAGCAGGTGGCGCGCGAGCACGGCGGGCTGCCGGTGCGCACCGTGCTGCTGCTGCTCGGCGGCATCGCCGAGGCGCTGCAGGCGATCCACAGCGTCGACGTGGTGCACCGCGACCTGAAGCCCGCCAACGTGATGGTCGCCGCCGACGGTCCGCGGGTGATCGACTTCGGCATCGCCCGGGCCGCTGACACCACCGCGCTGACCGGCACCGGGGTCCGGATCGGCTCGCCCGCCTACATGGCGCCCGAGCAGGCCCAGGGCCGCCCGGTCACCCCCGCCACTGACGTCTTCGCGCTGGGCGCGCTGGCCGCCTATGTGGCCGGCGGCGTGCAGCCGTTCGGCGAAGGGCCGGAGACCGCGGTGCTCTACCGGGTGGTGCACGAGCCACCGGAGCTGGACGCGGTGCCCGCCGAGCTGCGCGCGCTGCTGGAGCGTTGTCTGGCCAAGTCGCCCGAGGACCGTCCCACGCCTGCCGAGATCATCGAGCTCGTCCGCAACCGCCCCGAGATCGGTGGGCAGTTGCGGTTCGCCGACGACTGGCTCCCCGCGCCGGTGGCCACCGAGATCATCCGCCGTTCCGACCTGCCCAGGACACTGCCGACCCCCACCGTCCTGGACTCGGTGCCCTCGCTCGGTACCCCGACGCCGGCGGCGGTTCCCCCACCACCGCTCAGTGAGATGCCCACCGCACGTGCGCAATATCCGGAGCAGACCGTTCCGATCGCCGGGGCTGCGCCGCCCCTCGCACCGCCGCAGGCCAAGGCGAAAGGCGTTTCCTGGAAGACCCTGGTGACCATCGCCGTGGTGGTGGCGCTCGGCGGCTCGCTGGCCGGGGTGCTGCTGACCCGGCACGACACGTCGACCACCAGCGGCAGCGACGTCGCCCAGGCCCCGGCCGCCGCGAAGTCCCCGGTCGCGTCGACGACGGCTCCCGCATCGACGGCTCCCGCAACCGCGCCCACCAGCGCGGCCACCGGTGCGCCCACCAGCGCGGCCGCCGGTGCGGCCAGCGCCGGCGCCTCGTCGGCCGGTGGCGCGCCCAGCGCACCCGGCTCGGTCGGCGGCGGCTCGGCGCCCGCGACGGCGGGGAGCTACACCCCGGTGGTGAACAAGGTCGAACTGACGATCCCGGCCAGCCTGTACGCCAGCCAGGCCTACCAGGTCGACCTGGCAGGCGGGAAGACGGCCCCTGCCGTCACCGCTCCCAAGTGGGCCCTCGCCCTGACGCACCAGAGCCCCACCGGTGGCGTCTCGGCCGACTCCTTCCGCGCGGCCGGCTTCGACCTCTCCGACTTCGCCGTGCTGACCGACCCGTCGTCCACCCCGGCCCAGTGCAACGCCGCGATCGACACCCAGCCCAGAGCCGACGTCGGCTTCGCCCAGGTGAACGGCGGCCGGTTGCTCTGCATCCGCGACCGCACCGCCAACAGCATCGCGATCGCGACCATCGAGACCGCCGACGTACAGACCGGCGAGGTCAAGCTCTCGCTGAGCACCTGGCAACGCAGCTCCTGACCCCGTCCGAGGGGGGAGGTAGCGGGCGGAGCAGCCGTTGGGCGACGACTCCCTCATGCCGTGTCGGGTGCCTCGCCGAGCAGGGCGCGGGTGAGGCTCGCCCGGTTGGAGACACCGAGTTTGCGGTAGACCCGGCCGAGGTGGGTGTCGACCGTGCGCACGCTGAGGAACAGCGTGCCGGCGATCTCTCCGCTGGTCAGGCCGGTGCCGGCGAGGCGGGCGATCTCCTGTTCCCGTCCGGTGAGCAGGGCCAGCCCGGCCGGATCCGCCCCGCTCCGGGCATCGGACGGGACGAGGGCGGAGGGAGCAGCGGACGAAGCCAGCGCGGTGAACAACCGGGCGCGCTGGTGGGAGACTTCGTCGGCCAGCCGGGCCGAGCCGCACTGGTGGGCCAGCGCCGCGGCCTGGTCGAGCCACCCGGCCACCTGCTCGGTCCGCAGGCCGTCCAGCGTGAGCGCGGCCACCGCGACCAGCGTGCGGCCCATCTCGATGCGCTCACCGCCGACGGTGAAGTCCGCGACCGCCGCCAGCCCGCTGAGCCGAGCCTGCTCGACGTCCCCGCGCATCCGGTGGGCCCACATGCGTGTGCGCCCGGCGTACCCGCGACGGTTGGCGGAGGGCAGCTCGTCGACCCGGGCCTCGGCGAGGTGCGCCCAGTGCTCGGCCATCGTCCGGTCCCCCTCGGCAATCGCAGCCTGCGTCAGGGTCTCGTAGCAGCGTGGTTGCCACCAGGCAGTGACCCGGGGCAGGTGGACGCCGCCTGCGGCGTCCAGCAGCAGCCGGCTCGCCCGGGCCGGATCCCCGGTGATCAGCACGAGTTCGGCATGGGAGCAGCGGACGTTGACGGCCCAGGCGGTGGACTGACCGTCGGCGAGCGCCGCCGCGCGATCGGCCGACGCGAGCACCTCGCGCACCTCGGCGGAGCCGCCCCGCCACAGCAGGACCTGCGAGCGGAGCACCGCCAGCACTGCCCGGATCGCCGGGTTGCCGTCGAACTCGGTGTGCCGGTCGGCCTCGTCGAGCGTGGCCAGCGTGCGGCGCAGGTCCCCGCAGCGCAGCTGGGTGCCGGCCAGCGCCATCAGCAGCGCGGGCTGGATGTACGTCTGCCCGGTGCGCCGGGACAGCGCCGCGCCCCGGGTGAGGTGACGCTCGGCGGCGGCCAGGCGTCCGAGGGTCCCTTCGGCCGTGCCCACGTGGTACAGCGCCTCAAGATTGGTCAGGAGGGTGGCGTCGGAGACGGCGTCGACGAGTTCGACCGCGCTGTCCGCGGTGCGGTCGGCCGCGGCGAGGTCCCCGGTGAACAGGTGGGCGAGCGACGCCTGGGCCAGGGACTTGGCCTCATTGACCCGGTCGTGGTTCCGGCGGGCGATCGCGGCGGCCGTCTCGGCGTGCTGCCGACAGCTCTCGTAGTCCTGCAGGTCGTAGGCGCAGTCGGCGAGTTCGGAGTGCAGGGCGGCCGCCGCGGCGCAGTCGCGGTCGGCCAGGGCCGTGAGCCCGGCACGCGCCACGGCGCCGGCCTCGCTGTAGCGGCCGAGTTGCCGTTCGGCCCGGCTCGCGTCGGCGAGTGCGGTCACGGCGTGGTTTCCGTGCGGCGGTCGGCCGGCCGCCGGTCGGCGCAGCGTGTCGAGCATCGCCCGGCTCTCGGTGGCGTCGCCGGTCAGCAGCCGCGTCTGCGCGAGCAGCACCTGCGCTTCGTGCCAGTGCTGCCCACCCTCCCGGAGCAGCGGCAGTATGACCTCGAGATACCCGGCCGACACAGCGGGGGAGGTGTGCAGCGCGTCTCGCGAGGCGGCGATCAGGGTGGTGAGGTGCTCCGGCTCGTTCGGGTCGAGGGACCGCGCCACATGGTGGGCCCGCCGGGCGATCGGCACCGCGAGCTTGGCCAGCGCGGCCGCCGAGCGGCGGTGCAGGTCCCGGCGCCGGCTGGGTTCGATCTGCTGGTACACGACCGCACCCACCGCCGGGTGACGCAGGACCATCTTCGCTCCGGCGTTGGCCGGCCGTACCAGGTCGAGGCCGGTGAGCAGGTCCAGAGCCCGCATGGTCTCGGGCAACTCCAGCCCCAGCGCGGCGGCGAGCAGCTCCGGGTGGAACGAGTGGTCGAACACCGCCGCGGCGTGGAGCACGGTGCGCGCGGTGTCATCGAGGCCGGCCAGCTCACCGAGGATCGCCGTACCGGCCGCGGCCATCGCCTGGCCGTCGGAGGCCATGATCGTGAGGTACTGCGGATTGCCCTGGCCCTCGTGGTGGAGCTTCTCCAGGTCGGGACGCTCGCCGAGCAACTCCCTGGTCGCTGCCGGGGAGAGCGGCCCGAGCTGCCACACGTCGAGCAGGCCGGCGGATATCGCGCGGGACAGCACGGCGGCGAGCGCGGGCGAGAGCTGGCGCTGCCGGTAGGCGAGCAGACAGAGCAGCGGGCCGTTGGCGGTCGCCTGGAGCACCCGCTCCAGGCCCGGGATCCGATCGGCCGCAAGATGGTGCAGGTCGTCCACGGCGACCACCGCCGCGCCGTCCCGCGTCACCTGCTCGCGCACGTCGCAGGGCTCGTCCAGCAGCGACCGCAGGCCCGGGAGCGCGGGTGCGCTCGCGTACTGCCCCTGGGCCGTGTCCACCCGGACCCCGGCGGCCCTGGCGTGTGCGACGGCCGTGGACATCAGCGCGCTCTTTCCGATGCCCGGCTCCCCGACCAGTGCGATCGCCCGTCCGCCCGCCGTCGTCAGGTCACCCAGCACCTCCAGCAGCGTCTCGATCTCCCCCGCCCGCCCGAATAGTTGACGCCCTCTGGCAGCCATCCTCCAGGCCGGCGAACCCTCGAGGATGGATCCGCCGTCCTGCATTCCATCCGACATGACCGGCACATTAGTCGCAGCGAACGACAGAATCACCAGCCCTTCACGGCGCTCGCATGCTTGACGACACGTGACCAGCCCTACCAGGCCACTTGGCCGTGGTCATTCGCCGAAGCCGTAGGAGTCCGGCCCGCCTCTTCGGCTCCGGAGCGGAGCCGAAGAGGCGGGCCGTTCGAGGGTCAGGCGGTCGGCGGGCCGTACTCGTCGTGGCGGCGCAGCCAGTGGGTCTCCTCGCCCTCCTCGTGCCGGCCCAGCGGCGTCCGGTCGAGGAGGCCGTAGTAGGCCATGGCGGGCTCAAGGCCGCGTGCGGTGGTGACGTACGTCCGGTGGACGGTGCCGTTCGAGAGCGCGTAGGCGCTCAGCCCGGGTCCCTCGGTGACGTACCCGGGCACGTCGGTGCCGCAGGCCTCCGCCATCTGCCGGACGGTCGGCGGGATGTCGCCAGCGAGGAACGGCCCCAGCTCCTCCGCGGTGTACTGGAAGCCGAGGTCGCGGTGGAAGTCGCTGCCGGCGGTGGAGACCCAGTCGAAGCCCCAGCCCATCCGCTCCCGGTAGGCGAGGAGCTTGGCGATCGGCGCCCGCGAGGAGCAGATCAGCGTCACGTCGCGGGCTTTGAGGTGGACCGCGTTGGGGTCGAGGGTGTCCGCGATCGAGGAGCAGACCGGGCATCCGGCCTCGTACGGCGGGCCGAACATGAAGTGGTAGACAAGCAGCTGCGAGCGCCCGCCGAAGAGGTCCGCGAGCGACTTGGTCCCGCCCTCGGTCTCGAAGCCGTAGTCCTTCTCGACCGGCACCCAGGGAAGCTCCCGCCGCTTCCGCGCGAGCTCGTCACTTCGTCGGGTGAGCTTCTTCTCCTCCGCGAGCAGCTCCG
Source organism: Kitasatospora sp. NPDC057936 (assembly GCF_042887525.1). Lineage (NCBI taxonomy): Bacteria > Bacillati > Actinomycetota > Actinomycetes > Kitasatosporales > Streptomycetaceae > Kitasatospora > Kitasatospora sp. NPDC057936. The sequence continues at coordinate 1,975 of NZ_JBHVPD010000047.1, read as the reverse complement.
CTCGCGCCGCCTCGAACTCCTCCTGCGTGCCGATCCTGTGCTCGGGCATGACCTTTCCCTCCTGTGTGGGAGCAGAACGCCACATCGCGGCGTGCGGTCACCCGCAGTGGCAGCCGGCCGTGCCTGCCACCGGCTACCCGTCCGGCCATACATCCACCGTACGCGCGCGGCGGCGGGTGCTCGAAGCCAAGCCGAATCGCCTGTGCGGTGACGTGATCGCGCGGCGGGATCCCCGGTCCCTCCGGGGCCGTCAGCGCGGGGCCGACCCGGCGGGGAACGGGGCGCCGTGACCCGGGACGATGACGTGGGCCCCGCTGACCCCGTACGCCCCGGTCGGTCGAGGGTTGCCACCAGCGCTTCGGTCTCGTCCACGTCGACTTCGCGCCGCAGTGCCGCAGCGCCGCACCCCGAGGGCGTCGTACCCCATCCACCGCGACCTGATCGCCACCTACCGGGGGCGCCGGCCGCGGTGGATGGCGCTTCGAAGGTTTCGGTCCGGGGACGCAATTCTGTCGGTGGCGGTCGTCATGTCCTCGGGCTGCCCGGTTCCTAGGGTGGAGGCACTGGGAGACACCGGACGCGTCGGTCCGGACGGTGTGGCACGTGGTTGCCGGAGTCGTTCGTCCCCGCCGTTTCGCGCATCCGAGGAGCACCATGACCGCCACGCTGACCGCCATCTCTCCCGCGCACGCCGTCCGCGAGCTGACCGTCGTGGGGCCGGAGGGTCTCGTCGAGCTGGCCGTTCCGGTCACCGTCCCGGTCGTGGGGCTCATTCCGGCGCTGGTCCGGTGCGTTGCCGGAAGCCAGGCCGGTGACGGGGACTGGGCGCTGCGGCGTCTCGGCGGTGCTCCGCTCGAACCCGGTGACACGGCCGTTTCGCTGGGGCTGCGGGACGGGGAGGTCCTGCACCTGTCCTGCTCGGCTGTCGTCGGCTAGCCGGTCAAGCCCTCTGCCGTCCACCAGGCCCTGGGATCGTCGCAGCCTCCGACCGCGAGCCGCTCGCCGTAGCCCTGCTCGACGAGGCAGCCGCCCCGGTGGGCGTGGATCCGGAGCCGGGTGGTGGACCGCCCGGCGGGGGCGGCGCCGGGTGTGGTCCACCGGGGAGGGGCGGTGACGTCCGCGAACGTCCATGACTGGTCCGGGCTCGCCTGCTCCGGGCTGCTCCCGGCCCGCTCGTGTGCGAGGTAGACCGAGCCGTCCGGATCCGTGGTGAGCACCAGGGGGCCGGTCCCGTCGTCACCGGTGCTCGGCAGGAGCGACTGGAGGACGAGTTCGTCGCCGGCGGCGGGCCGTACGAGCCACTCCTGGTTCTCCTCGGCGTTCTCCGGCATCGCGGTCACTGCGGCGCCGTCGGCGGCGTGCGAGGCGTCCGCCCCGAAGGCCGTCATCCTCAGTCCGGACTGGTCGGCCGTCAGGTTGCCGAGCCCGCGCAGTGTTCGGGAGACCGGAGGGGCAGGGGCGGCCGCACCTTCGGGTCCGGCGGCCAGGCCGGCGAGCAGGAGGCAGGGGAGCAGGAGGCAGGGGAGCAGGGCGAGCGCGGCGGTGGCCTTGGTGGCGGCGAGCGCGGGTCGGTAGGTCAACTCGGCTGATCCTCGGTGGAGTTCGATGGCGAGGGGCCGCCCACCGGAGCGAACCGGTGAGCGGCCCCTCGCCGTGTGGGGACGCGATCAGCTCCTGGGTGAACCGTCGGTCAGCTGCGCCTGGATGGACGTCATCACGGCGGCATCGGTCAGGGTGGTGGTGTCGCCGACTTCGCGGCCTTCGGCGATGTCGCGCAGGAGGCGGCGCATGATCTTGCCGGAGCGGGTTTTGGGGAGTTCGCCGACGACCTTGATCTGCTTGGGTTTGGCGATGGGGCCGAGGGTGCGGCCGACGTGGGTGCGCAGTTCGTCGACGAGGTCGGGGGTTTCGGTGATGCCGCCGCGCAGGATGACGAAGGCGACGATGGCCTGGCCGGTGGTGGGGTCGGTGGCGC
>NZ_JBHVPD010000046.1:61903-74723 GCF_042887525.1 Kitasatospora sp. NPDC057936 | reverse complement strand
CACGCGCGTGTGGCACCCCGCGCACGCGTGGACGCCGCGGGCGCCGTAGCGGTGGATCGGCGACCCGCACCCGGCACACGGACCGACCTGCCACGCCTCGCAGCCGTGCGCGACGGCGGCGGCTTCGCGCTGGGGCTCGGTCACGACGAGCCTGCGTTCCTGGCGGGGCACTCTGAATAGTCTCTCGGGGACCTCGTCGAGCGTGTGCAGGCCGGCGCCCGCGGAGTTCCCGCGCCGGGGGCGGGGGTCGTCGAACGTGAAGGTCTCCTCGCCGTAGCGGCAGGTCGGGTCGAGCTCCTGGCGGGTGTAGGTGATCCCGGCGTCGGGGGCCGGCTGATCGAGGGCGCCTTCCTCCTCGTCGTCCGGACCGAAGGCCGCGTGCCACCGGTCCCGGTCGGCCGCGGGCACCCACATCCGTGAGACGGAGCGCGGGTCGCTCTGGCTCGGCACCCGCATCGGCACGAACTCGCCGTCGGCGCTGGCCACGACAAGCTCGTCGACCTCGGTGGGCGGCTTGGCCGGCAGGCACAGCGCCGGCAGGTACCACCCGGTGTGGAAGCGGTTGCAGAAGCTCCCGTTGACCGGGCAGGGCCGCTCGCTGCTCGGCAGGCACTTCCACTGCTGCAGGTGCCGCACCCCCGCGCGGACCACCATCGCGAGCGAGGAGGCGATCTCCCGCCAGCCGAAATTGTCGACCCGGGCCCACGGCGCCCGCTCGACGGCGGCGGACCGATCGGTGTCGGTCACCCACAGCGGGACGATCCCGTGCTCCGTGGCCCTGCGGGAGCGCCGGCGCACCGTCTCGGCGCTGATGGGCGCGTACTGGGCCTCCCAGCCGATCCGCAGGCCCGACTCGCCGGTGACGAGGACGTCGGTGCGGATCCGGCCGTCGGCCGCCCGCGCCTCGACCTCCGCGCGCAGGCCGTGGCGCTCCGCCGCGCGCGCGATGCGTTCCTTCATCGCGTCCTGCTTCGCGCTCTCCTCGGCGGTGGGAATGTGACGCACCGGAAGGTGGGCGGCCACCCACACGGTGCGGCCGCCGACGGTTCTCCGGCGGATCGTCATCCAGGGAGCACGATCGTCCTCCTCGGCCTGGCAATAGCCGTCGCGGTGGTGCTCAAGGCACTCCAGCAACTCGCGCTCGCGCCGGTCGACCGGAGCGGTGATCTCCGCCAGCAGGCCGGGCCGGTCGGGATGTCCGAGGTCGGGCAGGGTCAGGTTGATCTCGATGCCGTACGCGGTGTGGAAAACGCCGTTCGCCATATCCGGAGAGTAGAAAGGGCGACCGGAAATTTGAATACCGCCGCGAATGTTTAAATCGGCGGAACAATCCCGCAAAATGCGCCGGGGCCGGCCGCGGTCACTCGTCGAGTGCTGCGGCCGGTGGCACGGCCGAGCTGGAGATCCGCGACCTTGTTCGGACGGTCCCCGGCGTCCACGCCGCGTACAGATCCCCCTCCTTCACCCACGCCGTACCGTCATTGAAGACCACCCCGATCCAGTTCCCCGACAAACGCAGCCGCTTCGCACCATTCGTCTCATCCATCCAACTCCCCGCCAGACCACCGTCCTTCACCACCGCATGCCCATCCGTGGACAGGACGCCGATCCAACTCGAAGTGATGACAACTCCGCAGACCTTCCGACGCGTGGTCCCGGACACTGCCAGGATCGGCGCACCGACCATGACAGCTCCTGCCCCGCACCACAGCCCACCGGCCCGAAGGAGTCCCGCCTTGACCCTGCCCGCCGACGCCGCCGACGCCCCCGGCACCGCCGACGCCCCCGTCCGCCTGCACGCCTGGTCGATCCCGGAGCGGGAGTACGCGCGCCAGGAGGAGCGCCGCGGCCGCCGGCACGCCTACACCCGGCTCGATCCGGCTCGCACCGCCCTGGTGGTGATCGACATGGTGCCGTTCTTCGACGGGCCGTACGCGCGCGGCGTCGTCCCGCAGATCCAGGCCCTGGCGGACGCCCTGCGGCACGCCGGCGGCCTCGTGGCCTGGGTGCTGCCGGGGGCAGGTGGGCCGACGGCGGCCCGCGAGGCGTTCTACGGGCCCCGCGTCGCCGAGCTCTACCGGGCCTCCGGGGGCAGCGGCCCGCTCGCCGGACGCCTGCGGCCCGAGTTCACGGTGGACGAGGAACGCGACCTGATCGTCGAGAAGGACGCGATCAGCGCTTTCTTCCCCGGCTTCTGCCCGCTGCCCGGCCTGCTGGCCGAGCGCGGCATCGACACCGTGCTGGTGTGCGGGGTCGTGACCGACGTGTGCGTGGCCGGGTCGGCGCGCGACGCCTTCACCCTCGGCCTGCGCGTGGTCGTGGTGGCCGACGGAACGGCGACCCGCAGCGATGAGGTCCACAACGCCACCTTGCTGACCCTGCACCGGTCCTTCGCCGACGTGCGCCCCACCGCGGAGGTCCTCGACCTGATCGGGGCGGGGCACCCTGGACCTTCCGTCGCCGCCGCACCGGAGGCCGGCATGACGCCGTGAAGCGGGTCGGGTTCGACGACCCGGGCGTACGCGCAGCGGCCCCGGGCCGGGCCGTGCTACACCTGCCGCATGCCGGCCGGGGACCCGGAGTTCCGGCACGGGGCCGTCCACCGCACCCACCGGCTGCGCACCGCCCCGGTCGTCACCCGCCCGGGTGACAACGGTGGTGCGCCCGGAGGTTGACCGCCGATCATCGGCTCGGTCGCGGCCCCGGCACCGGGCCGTCACACGGCGCCACGCGCTGCGGCGGCAGGAACGTCGGGCCGCTTGATGCCGCACCGGCCGCCAACACCCCCCGCGCCGCCACCAGGTTCGCCGCGGCACGACGCAGGTGCCAGGCGGACAGGGGGACGGACGCGGCGCACACCGGCCGGTCCCACCGCGCGGCCGCTTCCGCCGCGGCCGCCGCCACGCCGAGCAGCGCCCCGGCCTCGGTCATCGACCGGCTGACCTGCGAACTGCGGGCCTCCGCCGCAGTCCGGCGCAGCAGGATCGCGATGTCCTGCGCGTCGGGGATCCCCTCGGCCCAGTCGTATCCCCAAAGGGACAACTCGCGTGCGCAGCGGACGATGTGCCGTGCGTGGCGGTCGGGCCAGGTGGTGGGTGGGGGTGGCGTGGGCAGGGCGTCGTCGTTCGGCACTCCTGCATGATCGACCGCAGACGGCCGGTGGGGGAGGGGAACCGCGGATTCTGTTGACGACCCGTTGCACGACTGCCGGTGCGGAGCGCTACAGTGCGCCCTGTCGTGTGCCCCGTCCGGCCGTCGGGCGGGCGTCGGGCGGACGTCGATCCCCTGATCGGGCGGGCTGACCAGCGCAGTCGTACGTGAGCGCGAGGGCGGGGACGTAAGATCATCTCCGTTCGCGGGCCCCCGAGCGGTCGAGAACGAGCTTCCCGGGAAAGGGGACCCACCGATGGAAACCGGTACCAAGACCGAGGCCGAGGCCACGACCGAGACCCACGCCACCGAGACCGAGGCCACGACCGAGAACAGCACCGGCCCCGACAAGATGACCCGCGTCCTGCTGGTCATATGCGGCGTCGTCCTGCTGGCCACCGTCACCACGGCCGGTCTCTGGGCGACGGGCGTCCTCAAGCCGCACCGGACGCAGGCGGTCTGCAGCGGGCCCGGGCCCGCCGGCCCGCCCGAGTACGCGGCCCTGTGCGCCGCCCTCAACCGCCCCGACCTGCCGGCCCTGCTCGGCACCCCGAACGACCACGTGTCGAACGCCGCACCCGGACTCTCGGACGGACTCGCGATCGCGGAGGTGCGCCTGGAGCACTACGTCGTCGCCGTCAGCGACGCCCCGTGGGCCGTCTCGTCCCTGGGCGACAGTCCGAACACCGAGCGCGTCACCGTCCTCGGGCACCCCGCGGTGGCCTCCTCCGGCCACGCGCTCGCGCTCTTCGGCGGCAAGGACAAGCAAGGCCCCCTCACCCGGAACCTGACCGTCGCGACGAACCCCAAGGACTCCACCGGCAAGGCCTACCAGTTCTCCCTCTTCCGGCAGGACGGTGGGACCCCCGACGACGCCGACCTGCGCCGGGTCGCCGAGACGGTCCTGCCGGCCCTCCCGGGCTGGGTCCCCACGCAGTAGCGTCGCCCGGGGCACCGACGGAGAACGTCGTCACACAGGCACGGCACCGTCCGACGCGGGCTCGCACAAGCGCGTCAGCGCGGCGTGGTCCTCGCCCCCGGGTCGCCCGGCAGAACGCGGGTGTGGCGGCCGCCCCGCTGCCCCGCGCCGCCGACACCCGCCGCGGGGTGCGCACGGCTGTCGGCGGCGGACGGCCGGTCAGCCGTGCGAGGGCGGCCCGGGCCGTGAACTCACAGGTTCTTCTCCAGTGCCGCCAGGTAGTTGCGCATCAGGTGGTCGCGCACGCCCTCGCCCGTAGGCTCGAAGGCCGCGGCTGTCAGGCCCCTGGCACGGTTGGCGATGCCCGAAAGGAGGCTGCTGGCGCCCTCGTGAATGGTGCCGGTGGAATCGATGAAGCGCAGGGCGTCGGTGTGGGTGAAGGCCGGCTCGGGCGGAAGCTGGGGGACGATGTCGTTGTTGTTGACGAAGCGGTAACTGCGGCCCTTGAGCGCCTTGTTGTACGCCGCGGAGAGCATGCGGTCGCACGTGCGGGGCTGGCCGAAGGTGACCACGCCGTCGGCGGTCAGCCGCGGGTCCTCCAGGGTGAGGCGGGCGGCGGCGAGCATCGCCAGGGCGCCACCGAGGCTGTGACCGGTGAACCAGATGCTCTGGTCGTCGGTGCGCAGCTCGCCGATGGCCTTGCGGACGTCGGGGAAGACCGATTCGAGGGCCTCGGCGAAGCCGAAGTGGACGTAGCCGGTGCCGCCGGGCCCGGGCCAGGGTGGGGTGCTGGAGTCGGTGAGCCAGTCGCGGATCTCCTTGGGTTCGGTGCCGCGGAAGGCGATGACGATCATCCGGTCGCTCGCCATGGTGTACGCCTGGGTGTCCTGCAACGGGAACGGCGGGGTGAACCGGGTCTCGTGGTGGCGCACCGTGTCGAAGCCCCAGTCCCGGGCCTGCCGGTCGATGGCGGTGTCGTCCTGGTAGGCGAGGGCCGCGGCTCTGGCCAGGCAGTAGGCGTGGGCGAGGCTGTAACCGGTCGCGGTCCGGTCGAAGGTGGTGGGTACGGCCACGGTGGGAGCTTCCTCTCTCCGGTGGGACAGTGCCCCTCGTTCGTAGCGGAAGCGTCGGCCGCCGCCGGGACGGCAGCGCCCTGGAGTCACCCGGACAGGCTCGAAGCCCACAACGGACGGGCATGCCGCCTGCCGGAACACCCGCCCACAGCGGCATCACACCGGGACGGCCTCGACCACGGACAGCACCGTCGGCGTGGGGAGGATCCGGGACAGGCGCAGCCCGGCACGGTCGAAGAGCTCCGCGAAGTCCGCCTCGGTGCGCTCGCGGCCCGTGAGGGAGGTCATCATCATCAGGTCCAGGCTCTTCGCCTGGTGGGGCGCGTTGTCCCGGGGGACGACGGCGTCCAGGACGAGGAGCCGGCCGCCGGGGCGCAGGGCCCGGCGGCAGTGGCCGAGCAGGGTGACGCACTCGTCGTCGTCCCAGTCGTGGGTGATCCGCTTGAGGAGGAGGACGTCGCCGGTGGGCACTGCGCTGAAGAAGTCGCCCTCCGCCGTGGTCCAGCGGCCCGTGATCTCCTTGTCGCCGTCCAGCCGGTTTCCGGCCAGGACGTGCGCCCGGTCGTAGAGGACGCCCTCCAGGCCGGGGTTGCGGCGCAGCACCTCCAGCAGCAGGCCGCCGTGGCCGCCGCCGACGTCCACCACCGTTCCGCTGTCCGGGAGTTCGCAGGCGGCCGCGATGGCGGCGTTCTCCGGGTCGGACATCGCCGCCATGCCCACGTGGAAGACGGCGGCGGTCTCCGCGTCCCCGGCGAAGTGGTCGAAGAACGGCTTGCCGAAGACCGCGTCGAAGGCCGCGGTGCCCTCGGTGAGGCAGTGCACCATCCGCTCCGCGGGCAGCCAGAAGGTGCGGTCGGTGAGCATCCGCACCGCGCTGCGCGCGGAGTACGGGACGTCGCTGCGCAGCGCCTGCCCGGTTTCGGTCAGCGTGAAGCGGCCGTGCTCGTCCTCGGCGACGACGTCCCGGGTGGCGAGCAGGCGCAGCACCCGGTACAGGTTGCGGGCGTCGGTGCCGGTGGCGGCGGCGAGTTCGGCGGCGGTGGCCGGGCCGTCCGCGAGGGCGTCGGCCACCCCGGTCTCGGCGGCGGCGCGCAGGGCGGCGGGGAAGACGAAGCCGAGGGCCTCGTCGATCAGGAAGGCGGCCGAGCGGCGCAGGCTCTCCTCCGCCGCCGTCGGTGCCCCGTCCTCGGTCGTCCGGTCCTCGTCGTTCGGCATGCGTCCTCCGTCAGGTGGGCCTCCGGTGCGTGCGCCAGGATACTGCCCGGCGTCACGAGCGGTAAGCACACCGTGACGTCCCGTCAGTCGCGCATCAGGGCATTGAACTCGCCGTAGTCGACGGCGTCCGTCAGGCCCGTGTAGGTGCCGGTGGCGACCAGCTCCGCCGCCACGCGCCGGACGACCGCGTACGCCGCCTCGGCGACCGCGGAGCCGAGGCTGACCCGGGCGACGCCGAGCTTCGAGAGCTCCGCGACGGACGGCGCGCCGGGGCCGGCCAGGATGTTCAGCGGGGCCGGGATTCCGGCGGCGAGTGCGGCGACCACGTCGACGTCGGTGACGCCGGGTACGAAGATGCCGCTGGCCCCGGCGTCGAGGTAGGCGCGGGCGCGGTCGAGGGTCTCCTGGAGGCGGTTTTCCTCCGGGCCGGCGCCGAAGAGGTAGGTGTCGACCCGGGCGTTGACGTAGAGCCGGACGCCGGCCTCGTCGGCCGCGGCGCGCGTGGCGGCGAGCCGCTCGCACTGGTCGGCGACCGGCCGCAGCACCGAGCCGCCGACCGGGAATCCGTCCTCGATGTTGATCCCGACGGCCCCGGCGGCCACAACCCGGGCGACCGTGTCGGCGACCTCGGCGGGAGTGGCGCCGAACCCGCTCTCGATGTCGGCGGTGACCGGGACGGACACCGCGTCCACCACCCGGCCGATCAACGCGATGGCCTGGTCCCGGTCGAGCCGGTTGCCGTCCGCGGCCCCGAGCCCCCAGGCGACACCGGCACTCGTGGTGGCAACGGCCCGGGCCCCCGCCGCCTCGACCAGGCGCGCGCTGGCGGCGTCCCAGGCGTTGGCCAGGGCCAGCGGTGCGGCGGGGGCATGGAGGGCGTGGAACAGCTCTGCACTGTCGTGCTGTGAAGTCATGACCGGTATTCCACCAGCGGAAGTCGCCTGCCGGCTGGCGGATTTGCGACAGCATCGTCACGAGAGGCATCGAACACGGTCCCCATCGCCGCGAAGCACCCAGGCGAATTATCGTCAGATCGACGAGAATCGGCTATGCTCGGCGCGCCCGGCCGATATCGCGATCGGCGAGTCGGGAACGCGCCGGAGACGGCCCAGACTTCGCTCCGCCCCGGGCACGGGCGGCAGCGACACGGTGAGGACGATGACCACGGACAGGGCAGCACGGATGCGGCGGCACCTGGAGGCCGAGATCGCGCGACTCGGCGCCGCCATCGGGCTGAAGGACGGGCCGACGTTCGAGAACCATGACGGCGCCCGCCCGTTCATCCTCGTCTGCGGCGACGGCACGCTGCAGTACCTCGCCCTCGAACGAGGAGTGATCTGCTTCTCGCGGACCACCCGCGATCCCGACGAGCTGCTGTACTGGGCGTACGCCGATGCGACCGCGACCCTCGCCCTCCACTGGACGAATAAACGGGGCCTGACCGGGGAGAAGCATCTGGCGGCCAAGTGGAAGCGCCGGGCCACGCTGCTGCACTCTCTCAACCCCGAGTGGGCGAAGCGGTGGCGGGCGGAGCTGATCGAGACCCTCGGGCCCGAGGGTGAGCACCACCTCGTCCCCACGCTGCCCCCGCCGCCGGCCACAACCACATCCTGACGCTGCGTCAGGCAGTCAACGGCACAAGGCTCGTGCGGTCGAAGGGGCCGCCGTGAGCGGCGGCGTACGCGATGGCGTCGTTGACCGCGTCGAGGGTGAACGACCGGACGCGCTCCGGGGCGAGGTCCAGGGTGCCCGAGGCGAGAAGCCGGATGATGCCGACGTTGGCCGTGCGCGGGTACATCCACTGCCCGCGTACGGTGATCGAGTTGCGCATGATCCACGGGTACGGGAGCGCGAGGTCCTCGCCGCCGAGCATGCCGACGCCGCCCATGAGAACGACGCGGCCGTACTCGCGCACGGTCATGGCCGCCGCTCGGGACGCCGAACTGGGGGCGCTCGGCGGGAGCAGGTCGAGCACCAGGTCGATCGGGCCGTCGGCCGCCGCCGACATCGCCGCGCGGTCGGCGGTCTCGTCCCCGGTCAGCGGGACCGGGCGCAGCCGCGGACCGAAGCGGTCGGCCAGCAGGGCGAGCACGGCCCGGTTGCGCCCCGGGGCGATCACGCGGCCCGCTCCCATCGCGAGCGCGACCGCGACCGCGCTGCTGCCGAGGTTGCCGGTGGCTCCGCTGACGAGCAGCGTCTCGCCGGCCGCGAGGCCGCCGGCGAGCAGCCCGCCGTACGGGATGACGTGCACGCCGAGCGCGGCCCAGCGGGCCGGGTCCTCCCCCGCCGCGGCGGGCAGCGGGTAGACGTTCTCCGTCGGCACCCGCATGAGCTCGGCGAACGAGCCGTCGTGCAGGTGGCGGGCGAGGCGCGCGCCGCCCTCGCCGCGTGAACTCCAGCCCTGGAGCGTGATGTCGGGCGTCAGGGCGTCGTCCCGCGAGCGCACCGTCGAGTCGCACCACACCAGGTCGCCGACGCGCAGCCGGGTGGCGTCCGGGCCGACGTGGACGATCCGCCCGATGCCGCCGATCCCGGGCACGACGGGCGGGACGAGGGGGTACTTCCGCCTTCCGTCGAAGACCTCGGCCGCGTAGGGCGCCACGGCGGCGGCGAGGACCTCGACCACCACCTCGCCGCCGCCGGCCTCGGGGTCGGGCACCTCCCGCACCTCCAGCGGCGCGCCGAAATTCGTCAGAACCGCTGCTCGCACGTCATGACCTCCGTGTTCGTCCCTGCTCTCGGGATCGACCCTAGGAGCCGGGCGGGCATGCCGGAAGCGAAGAATCGGCATCCGTGGTATGCGTAGGCCGCATGGACATCTCCAGCACGGGACTGCGGGTCCTGCGGCAGATCGCCGAGTCCGGCAGCTTCACCGCGGCGGCCACGCGGCTCGGCTACACGCAGTCGGCCGTCTCCCGCCAGGCCGCCGCCCTCGAACGCAGCGCGGGCACCACCCTGTTCGAACGCCGCCCGGACGGGGTGCGGCTCACCCCCGCCGGCCTGACCCTGCTGCGGCACGCCCACACGGTCCTGGCCTCGCTCGCGGCGGCCGAGCGCGAGCTCACCGACGCCGCCCCGCAGGCCGAGCTCGTACGGCTCGGGGTGTTCCTGAGCGCGGGCGCCGCGATCCTCCCCGCCGCCCTCGCCCGCCTCGCGGCGGCCGACCCGCGGATCACGGTCACCACGAGCGAGGGCACCACGCCCGCCCTGGTCCGGGCGTTGCGCGCCGGCTCGCTGGACCTCGCCGTGCTCACGTCCCGCCCACCCCACCGCCCCTTCGACGGGGAGTCGCCGCGCCTGCACGTCGAGACCGTCGCGGACACCGAACTCGTGGTGGCGGTGCCGTCGACCGGGGAGTTCGCCGGGCGCGGCACGGTCCACGTCGACGAACTGGTCCACGTCGGGTGGATCGCCACCCCGTCGTCGAGTTCCGAGCCGCTGCTCGGCGTCTGGCCCGGCCTGCCGGGACGGCCGCGTGTCGTCCACGCCGCCCGCGACTGGCTGACGAAGCTCCGCCTGGTCGCCGGCGGCTTCGGCGTGACGACGGTGCCGTCCGGGCTCGCGCCGCTGCTGCCGCCCGGGGTGAGCCTGCTGCGCGTCGACGGCGCGCCCGCCGAGGTCCGCCGGGTGCTCGTGGCCCGCCTGCCCGGGCGCCCCACCCCGGCGATCACGGCCGTCACCCGGGCGATCGCGTCGGCCGTCTGAATCAGGACCGAAGCGCGAGTAGCGTGGCCCGCGCTCCCTTACCCGTATCCGTACCCGTATCCGTACCGGAGGTTGACGATGCACTCGACGGTCCGCACGTTCCGCACGCCCGACGGCGTGACGCTCGGGGTCGAGCACTTCGGCGACGCGGCGGCGCCGCTCGTGCTGCTCGTGGGCGGCACGACCATGCTCTCCTGGCCCGACGCGCTCTGCCACGCGCTCGCCCGCGGCGGACGTCACGTCGTGCGCTACGACCTGCGCGACTCCGGCGCGTCCACGACCGTCGACCCCGAGGCGCCGGCGTACACGCTGCGCGACCTCGCCGCCGACGCCGCCGCGCTCGCCCGCGGCCTCGACGACCGGCCGGCGCACCTGGCGGGCATCGGCGTCGGCGGGATGGTCGCCCAGGTCGCCGCGCTCGACCACCCGAAGGCGTTCTCGGCGCTCACCCTCGTCGGGACCAGGCCCGTCGCCCCTGGCCCGGTCGACGACGACCTGCCCGACCACGACCCGGCGACGAGGGAGCGGCGGTTCGCGCTCGCCCTGCCCGACTGGTCCGACCGCGCCGCCGTGGCGCAGTACGCCGCCGCCGGCGCCGAGATCCGCGGCGACGACCCCGCCGCGGCACGCACGAGGGCCGAGCGCATCTTCGACCGCACCCCGGGCACGGCGCCCGCGGTCCAGATGGCCAACCAGCTGGGCATGGTGTTCGCCAGGCTCGACTGCACGCCGCGCTGGCGCGAGCGCCTCGGCGAGATCGCCGTCCCGGCGCTGGTGGTGCACGGCCGCCGCGACCCGTTCTTCCCGGTCGGCAACGGCGAGGCGCTCGCACGCGAGATCCCCGGCGCACGGCTGCTCGTGCTGGAGGAGGCCGCGACCGCGCTCCCCGACACGACCGCCGAGGAGGTCGCGGCGGCGATGCTCACGCTGTGAGGCTCATCGGCGAGCCGGACGGCGACACGCTGCTTTCCCTTGTGCAGGAAGTCGGGCCGGTCGATTTCCTGCGCGTGAGGACGAAACGCCGTGCCGACGTCGACGAGCTGTCGAGCCAGGGGTAAGAATCAACGGTAGAGCTTCAGTTGCGGGAGCTCGGGCACGCCGATGCCGATGCCGACACTGACACAAGGGGGAGCCATGGGGTGTGTCCGCGCGGCGGCCGTGATCGTCGGCACCTGGGTGGCGCTGCTCGTGCTGCTGATGACAATGGCATCGAACCTGCCGGACTCCCTGACCCACGGCTCGGTCTGGTCCACGATCATCGTGCTGTGGGTGCTCGCGCTGCTCCTCTGGCCGCCGGTCGCCTGCTTCGCGCTGCGCCGGTGGATCGCCACCGGCCGAACCGGGCGGCCGGGTGCAATGCCGCCCTTCGACCCGAGGATCTCCGCGCCCCCGCCCGAGTCGCCGGAGGCCGCGGCCCGTCGACGGGCCGCGGAAGAGGCCGAGCGTGCGCGCCAGGAGGTGCTTCGACGACGAGGGGGCCACGTCCATTGGCGCCAAAGGCGTCCGCCGCACTGACAAGACGCAGGCCGGTCGAAGGCGTAGGCGGCACAGGAACGGTGAAGCGCAGGACACCCCAGGAATAGAAGCGGCTGAGCCACCTCAAGGACCACCGGAACGACTACGGCGAGAACGACAAGACCTCACGCAGGAACGTCCGGCGGAACAAGCGGATCCCCAACAGCGCCAACCGGCGTCTCGCACAGACCGCGCTGACGGTGCTCCTGGGCTCACCCGACGATGTCCGCGCCGACGCGGTCGAGGAGCGCATGAACGGCCGACGCCCGAAGCGCCGGCGGAAGTCCCCCGACGCGCCGCTGGGTCCCCGGTCGTGCCCGAGGCGGTGGTTGTCAGCGGGTGCGTCTACGGTGCCGGTCATGAATGGTGATGCGTGTGAGGGTGGTTCGGGTGCCGGTCCGGTGGTGGCGGGTGCGTGGTGGACGGACCTGGGGTTGTTGGTGAACGGCGATCCGGCGCGGGTGTGGGGCCTGCTGGACTCGGGAGCGGGTCGGGAGGCTCGTTTGGTGGCGGCGGTGTACCGGGCGTCGGCGCATGTTCACCGGTATGAGACGGCGGGAGTGCGTCGGCAGTTGCTGGCGCTGGACGCGGCTCGGTACGGGGACATGGAGCTGGCTGCGCGGATCGGTGCCGTTCCGGTGGTGGGCGAGCCTGCGCCGCGGTGGCAGGTGGAGTGGTCGACCGGTAGCCAGGTTGATGCCCGGGCCCGGCAGGTCATGACCTCCAACGACCCCGGGTTCGGGGGAGGTGTGTGCGCGGTGGCGACGGCGGTGGTGGACGGCCGGCCGGTCGCCCTCGAGATCTGTGAGGGCGATGAGGTACATGTGTGGGACCTGATCACCGGTGACCAGATCGGCGACCCCCTGATAGACCACGACGGCGTGGTGTACGCGGTGGCAACGACGGTGGTGGACGGCCGGTCGGTCGCCGTCACCGGCGGGAACGCGGTACAGGTGTGGGATCTGGCCACCGGGGAGCAGGTCGGCGAGCCGCTGCGGGGCCACGACGGCGTGGTGCGGGCGGTGGCCACCGGGGCGGTGGAAGGCCGGCCGGTCGCCGTCACCGTCGGCGACGACGAGACGGTGCGGGTATGGGATCTGGCCACCGGCGAGCAGACCAGCGCCCTCCTGCACGGCCACGACGGCGTGGTGCGGGCGGTGGCGACGGCGGTGGTGGAGGGCCGGCCGGTCGCCGTCACCGGCGGCGCCGACGAGACAGTGCGGGTATGGGATCTGGCCACCGG
>NZ_JBHVPD010000046.1:46685-61804 GCF_042887525.1 Kitasatospora sp. NPDC057936 | reverse complement strand
GCGAGCAGATCGGCGCCCTCCTGCACGGCCACGACCGCACAGTGTCCGCCGTAGCGACGAGCGTGGTGGACGGCCGGCCGGTCGCCGTCACCGGCAGCTACGACGAGACAGTGCGGGTATGGGATCTGGCCACCGGCGAGCAGATCGGCGCCCTCCTGCACGGCCACGACCGCACAGTGTCCGCCGTAGCGACGAGCGTGGTGGACGGCCGGCCGGTCGCCGTCACCGGCGGCCACGACGGGACGGTGCGGATATGGGACCTGGCCACCTGTCAGGAGATCGGCGAGCCCTTGGAAGGTCCTCCCCTGGAGGTGTGGGCGGTGGCAACCGGGGTGGTGGAGGGCCGGCCGTTCACCGTCACCGGCAGCGAGGACGGGACGGTGCAGGTGTGGGACCTGGCCACCGGCGAGCAGATCGGCAACCCCCGGCGAGGCCACAGCGAAGACATCTCGGCGGTGGAAACCGGCGACGTGGAGGGCCGGCCGGTCGTCGTCACCGACGGCGAGGACGGGACCGTGCGGGTGTGGGACCTGGCCACCGGCGAGCAGATCGGCAACCCCCGGCGAGGCCACAGCGAAGACATCTCGGCGGTGGAAACCGGCGAGGTGGAGGGCCGGGCGGTCACCGTCACCGTCGGCGAGGACGGGACGGTAGAGGTATGGGACTCGGCCACCGGCGAGCAAGTGGGGACGGAACTGCGGTTCCCCGCACCAGTGTTTGCGGTGGCGGTGGCTCCAGGCGGGCGGCTCGCGGTCGGTTTCGGCCACGAGGTCGCGGTCCTGTCCCTCCGCTGACCGGGCAGACCATCCTCCCCATCAGGCCCCGCTAGCCGACGACTTCCACCCCCAGCCCTGGGTCACCCGCCACCTCGCGGTGGTCTGGCGCCCGTAGCGGCACTCCCCCTCCGGTACGACTGGCCGGGTCGTACCGGAGGGGGAGGTTTCGGCCGGAATTCCGGTCGACCTCCCGCCCGGCCGTTGACCACAAGTCGGCCGCAGCGCTTGGCTCTTGCCGAGCCGGGCCGCGGGGGTGTCGGAGCCCGGCACCGTCATCAGGGGAGGACGTTCCATGACCACCGCCCGCACCCGCCGCCGGTCGGCGCGCGCCGCCGCCGTCCTGGCGGTCGCCCTCGCGGTCGGCGCCGCGACGCCGTCCGCCGAGGCCCGCCCACCCAAGGGCGACACCGCCCGCGTCAGCGAAGGCGCCAAGGGCGAGCAGCTCGACGGCTACTCGACCGCGCTCGGGCTGAGCGACGACGGCCGCTCCGCGCTCTTCTCGTCCACGGCCACCAACCTGCTGCCCCAGGGCGGCACTCCGAACAACACCGAGATCTACGTGAAGGACCTGCGCAACGGCCACGTCGAGCGGGTCAGCGTCGCCGCCGACGGCGCCAAGCTCGACGCCATGACCTTCCAGGCCTCGATCAGCGGTGACGGCCGGTACGTCGCGTTCAGCACCACGGCCACCAACGTGCTGCCCGGCGGGTCGAAGCACCGCAGCGACGTCTACGTGCGCGACCGCTGGACCGGCCGCACGGAACTCGTCACCGCGGGCGGCCTGCCCACCACCGACGACCAGACCCCGTACGACGCCCAGAGCCCCTCGATCAGCCGCGACGGCCGCTACGTCGCCTACGTCTCCGATCGCGGCGACCTCGCCCCCGGCCCCGCCACCCGCGGCCGGAACAACGTCTACGTCACCGACCGCTGGACCCATACCAGCCGCCTCGTCACCCTCGGCGCGAACGGCGCGGCCGCCGACAGCAACTCCTTCAACCCCACGATCAGCGCGGACGGCTCCACCATCGGCTTCGGCTCCCGGGCGGGCAACCTGCTCCCGGCCGCCCCTGCCCTCGCCGCGTCCCCAGGGCTTGCACGCGGGCCCCACTACTACCCCTACTACGTCTGGAAGGCCGACACCGGCAGGACCGCCGCCGGCAGCGTGGACGAGGCCGGGCACCTGGGCGGCGCCGCCTACGACGCCCGGGTCAGCCGGGACGGCCGCTACGCCGTCTACAGCCTCGCGACCTTCGGCCAGGGGCAACCCGGTCACGGCGGCACCCGGCTCGACGTGTACGTCCACGAGCTCGCCACCGGCAGGACCACCAAGGTCGACACCGGCCTGCCCGGCACCACCAGCCCCGACGCCGACTCCTCCGGCGGTGCCATGACCGTCGACGACCGCTGGGTCTACTTCGACTCCAGCGCCGACAACCTCGTCCCCGGCGACACCAACAACGCCACCGACGTCTTCCGCCGCGACCTGTGGACCGGGACGATCGAGCGGATCAGCCTGACCCGCGACGGCCGGCAGAGCGACACGGCCGCCTACAGCCCCTCCGTGGACGCCACCGGCGACACGGTGATCTTCGACGCCGACGACGGCAACCTGGTACCGGGAGACACCAACGCGCTCCAGGACGTCTTCCTGCGCCGCCCGTGAGGCACTGACTCCGCCGTCGGAGCCGGGGAGTGCCTCTCCGGCCGCCGGGAGCGTCGGCCACGTGGCCGGCGCCCAGGGAGAGGCACTCCTCACACCCCCCGCCATTCCAGGCGTCACCGCCGGACCTCGACCACCCCTCGCGGTCGCCGTGCCTGCGCGGCGGCCCGAAGGGGCAGGGCCGGTAACGGAGGTTGCGCCGGGGCGCCCTGGGGCGGCTGGGCCGGCCCACCGGACGGTTGGTCCTGCATGGGGCAGTTCGCCCACCGGATCGACCCTCAGTCGGCCCACACCCGCGCGAGGCAGCGCCCGGCCCGCGGCGGGGGCGGGTCGACGAAGGCGGTCCTGCCGTGCAGCACGGTCGTGTTGTCCACCAGCAACAGGTCACCGCGCCCCAGCTGCACGCGCAGGACCATCCTCGGGTCGGCGACGACCTCGTCGAAGGCATCCAGGGCCTCCACTTGACGATCGGTCAACGGCGAGCCGCACTCCTGCTGACCGCGAGTGATCCAGTACCGGTTGTACTGCACCTCCAGCCGGCCGGCACTGCGCCGGAACACGGGGTAGACACGCTCGTAGCCCGGCCCGTCGCCGAAGTCGAAGTCCCCGTAGAGGGCCGGCAGCACCTCCGGGCGGGAGCCGAGCAGGACGTCGTGCACGGCATGCCCGCTGACCAGCAGCGAGTCGCCGCCGGAGCCCGCCGGGCGTACACACAGCAGGGCCATCAGCCGCGCAGGCCGCGGGGACATCCCCCGGTCGGTGTGCGGCCCGAGCTCCGCCTCGTCCAGCTGCGCGCCCGCCGTCAGCAGGTTGTGCCCGGGCAGGGCCAGGTCCACCGGGCGCACCTCGCCCACCTGTGCCAGGATCCGGCGGCACACCTCGACGCAGTCCTCGTCGGCCGGCGCCTCCAGGTCGAGCCCGCGCACGACCGCGAATCCGGGCCCGTGACGCAGGTGCTCCGCGACCCGGTCCACCGGGACCACCCAGTCGCGCTCCTCCAGCTCCGCCCCCTGCCACGCCGAGGGCCCTCCGACCGCGACCGGTGCGTCCATCAACGGCCTCCTCCCGCCTCGACCCGGACACACCGCGAGCGTAAGGCCCTGCGCCGTGCAGGTCACCGTCCTGACGGAGCACCGGCCGGGCGCGCCGGAGCGCCACCGCGCCCCGCTGACGCGCACCCGGCGGTCAGAGGCGCACGATCGCCCAGTACAGCATTCCCACCGCTGCCGCCAGGGCCACGAAGGCGAACACGACCGCGCCGCCGATGCCCTGGTACGGGTCGTACGGCGCGTAGGGCGTCTTGGGCGAGACCACGACGGTCGTGAACGAACCCAGCGGCAGCGGATTGCTGCCGGACGCGTTTCCCACCGTGGCCTGGTAGGTGCGGTCGTTGAGGTAGTACCGCACGATGGGCCGCAGGTAGAACTCGTCGGCCCGGTCCCCCACCCGCTTGTCGTAGTCCACCACCTCGGCCTGCAGGCGGACACCCTCGCCGCGCACCCGCCGGAAGTCGGCGTTCAGGTCGAGTACGTACTTCACCATCCGCACCGTCATCACGAGAACGAACAGCGCGACCCCCAGAAACAGCATGGTGATTGTCTAGCACCCGCCACTCCCCGGCGGCCAGAGGTGCGCGCCACCCGCAGCGACGACTCCATCCCGACCGACCTCGGGAACCGCGTCAAGCGGTAGGGGAAGGGGAGTCCCCGCGGCGTGACCGCTCGCCGCGAGGACCCGGCCCTGCGCGTCACCGGCTCCCGGCGCGCAGGGCCTCCGTGAGCCACGCGAACACGGGGGCCAGGCTCGGCGGGACCGGCCAGCCGTTGATGACGGCCAGCAGGTGCCAGTAGCGCTCCGTCCGCGGGTCGCCCGCGACCTCCAGGCGGGTCAGCAGCCACCGGCGCAGGTCGGCGTCGTCGGGTCGGTCGAAGGTCTCCGCGTAGCGGGCACTCAGGGTGTCGAGGATGCGCCCGCCCTCGGGCGAGGCCGGGTCGGTGCCGGCGTCGAGCGCGCGGCCGACTTCGTCGCGCACGGTCTCCGTGAGCTGTTGATGGAGTCCGGTGATGTCGCCCTGGGCGCGTTCGGCCGCCTGGTACTGCGCCATGCGGCGGACGGCGGCACGGAAGTCCGGGTCCTGGGCGAGTTCGGCGAGTTCCACCCAGGCGTCCACCTGGTCGGGTTCGGGGTCGTCCGGCAGGTCGGGCATGGCCGAGCGCATCATGTCGACGAACTCGGCGTTGGCGTCCAGGCCGCCGAACGTGTCGTCGATGAAGTCGCCGATGAGACGCCGGCGTTCGGCGTCGGAGAGCTTTGCGAGCTTGTGCATGAGATCCATTTCCTCGGTGGTGGAGCCCCGCTTGGCCACCGCGCGCAGCACCGCCCGCCGCAGCCGGAGGGTGCGGATCTGCACCTCCAGGGCGTCGGCGTGCGCGGCCGCGATCTCGGGCACCGAGACCTCGTCGTCCAGCACCCGCCGGATGACGGCGAGGTCGAGTCCCAGGTCGCGAAGCGTGCGTACGAGGTCCAGGCGCGCGAGTGCGCCGACGTCGTACAGCCGGTAGCCGGCCGGGCTGCGGTCCGTCGGCGGCACGATCCCGGAGTCGGAGTAGAACCGGATGGTCTTGACCGTCAGCCCGGTGCGCCGGGCCAGGTCACCGATCGAGAAGAGCGTGTCGCCGTCCATGCCCCCACCTTCGCGTCTCCCCCTGCTGGAGACTCAAGCTCCTTCGCCCGCCGAACGGTAGTGGACCGGCTCCCGGCCGTTGACGTTCCATCACGGGATTCCGAACGGCGCCTTGGACGGACCCTGGACGGACTCTGGACGGAGGACACCTTGTGTCCTACTGTGAACGATGTGTTCTCAACCACGGCACCACCGAGGATCGAAGGAGAGCCGGGCCCCATGGCCGACACGTTCCAGGCGGGCAAGTCCGAACTGGTGGACCTCGCCCAGCGCCGCATGGCGACCGCGATACCCGACAACGGCTGGACGGTGCGCCAGAAGCTCGCGCTGACCTGCCGCATCCTGTTCGACGCCGGGCACGACTCCGGCCTCGCCGGGCAGATCACCGCCCGCGCCGAGCGCCCCGGCACCTACTACACGCAGCGCCTCGGGCTCGGCTTCGACGAGATCACCGAGGACAACCTCCTCCTCGTCGACGAGGACCTCGATGTCCTCGAAGGCGACGGGATGGCCAACCCGGCCAACCGGTTCCACAGTTGGGTCTACCGCGCCCGCCCGGACGTCAACTGCGTCATCCACACCCACCCGCTGCACATCTCCGCGCTGTCCATGCTGGAGACCCCGCTGATCGTCTCCCACATGGACGCGTGCCCGCTCTACGACGACTGCGCGTTCCTGGAGAAGTGGCCCGGCATCCCCGTCGGCAACGAGGAGGGCGAGATCATCTCCGCCGCCCTCGGCGACAAGCGCGCCCTGCTGCTCGCCCACCACGGCCAGCTCGTCGCCACCGGGACGGTCGAGGAGGCGTGCACGCTCGCCCTGCTCTTCGAACGGACCGCGAAACTCCAGCTGTTGGCGAGCGCCGCCGGGAAGATCCAGGAGATCCCCGAACTCCTCGCGCAGGAGGCCCACGACTGGACGTCCACCCCCAAGCGCGGCCAGGCGAACTTCGCCTACTACGCCCGCCGCGCCCTGCGCGCCGGCCACGGCGACGCGCTCACCGCCCGGGAGGGCTCCTGACATGGCGACCACCCTGGAAGGGATCATCGCCTACCCGGTGACCCCGTTCTCGCGCACCGACGACAGCCTCGACCTCGTCCGACTCGCAGCCCTCATCGAGCGGTTGATCGCCGGTGGCTGCCACGCCATCGCCCCGCTCGGCTCCACCGGCGAGAGCGCCTACCTCGACGACGCCGAGTGGTACGCCGCCGCCGAGGCGTCCGTCTCCGCCGTCGCCGGACGCGTCCCGACCGTCGTCGGCATCGCCGACCTCACCACCCGCAGCGCCGTCCGCCGCGCCCGGTTCGCCGAGAAGGCCGGCGCCGACGTGGTGATGGTGCTGCCGCTCTCGTACTGGCGCCTGGACGAGCGCGAGATCACCCGCCACTACACCACCATCGCCGACGCGGTCGGCATCCCGCTGATGGTCTACAACAACCCGGCGACGGCCGGCGTCGACCTCCCGCCGGAGCTCCTGCACCGGCTCGTCACCGAGGTCGACAACATCACCATGGTCAAGGAGAGCAGCGGCGACATCCAGCGGATGCACCGCCTCACCCAACTCTCCGACGGCGCCCTGCCGTTCTACAACGGCTCCAACCCGCTCGCCCTGGCGGCCTTCGCCGCCGGCGCGTCCGGCTGGTGCACGGCCGCACCCTGTGTCATCCCGGAGCTCACGCTGGAGCTGTACCGGGCGGTGCAGGCGGGCGACCTGGACAGGGCCCGTGAGGTGTACTACCGCCAGCTCCCGGTGCTCCGGTTCCTGCTCGACGGCGGCCTGCCGACGACCGTCAAGGCGGGGTTGGCCCTGCGGGGCCTGGACGTCGGCGAGCCCCGCAAGCCGCTGCTCCCGCTCGACGAGGCGGGGACGGCGGAGCTGGCCCGGCTGCTGGCCGCGGCCGCCTGAGTACCCGGCGAGTACCGTGCCCGGCCCCGTCGCGAACGGCGGAGCCGGGCACGGGGGTTCACCGGGCACGGGGGTTCACCGGGCACGGGGTTCACCGGGCAAGGGCGTTCACCGGCCCCGGCGGGCCGCCCCTTGCCGCGCGGCCATCGCCTGATCACGGACGTGCGGCTCCGCGTCCCGCTCCAGCCTGGCCAGGACGTCGGCCACCGCCTCGTCGCCGATCTCCGTCGCGGGAAAGCGCCGCAGGGCGATGGCCACCCAGGCCCGCACGCTCGGGCTGTCGTCGTTGACGAGGCGGCAGATGTCCGGCAGGGTGCGCGGCTGGCGGCGGTAGCCGAGCGAGCTGAGGGCGGAGATGCGCACCTGCTCGGCGGGATCGGCCAGGAGGCCCACCATCAGGTCCACGGCCGCCGGGTCCGTGCCGTGGCTGCCGAGGGCGCCGGCGACCACGCTGCGGATCCGCTCGTCCGGGTCGTGCGCCGCGCGGGCCAGGACGGCGACGTCGGCCGGGTCGGGGACGAAGCCGAGCAGCCAGAGCGCCGCCCGGCGCAGGTCGGCGTCGGCGCTCTCCGTCCAGGGCAGGAGGGTGCGGCGCGCGGCGGACGGATCGTCCTGGGCGAGGACGGTGATCATCGTCGTCAGGCTGTCCTGGTCGTCGCCCAGGTCGCGGGACCAGGCCCGCAGCAGCACGGGCAGGGACGAGCGGCCGGCCGTCTCGGCGAGGAGGCCGGCGAGGACGGAGCGGGCGTACTGGTTCCGGGCGGCGACGGCCGTTTCCAGGTGCGCCTCCAGGCGCGGGACGAGGTCGGCGCTGAGCGTGCCGGTGAGGTGGGCCCCGATCGCGGCCAGCTCGTCGAGATCGCCGTCGGGGTCGAGCAGTCCGGCCACGAGTTCATCGAGCAGCACGGTCTGGTCGTCCGCCGCCAGGTCCCTCACATCGTCCCCCTCGTCACTCCGGCCGCACCGAGCCGTCGGCCGTCAGTGCCCGACCTTTCGGGCTGCGGCACTCTACCAAGCCGTCCGAAACGGCCGGGAGGGCGTCAGGGCAGGCTCGGCACCCGGTCCGAGGGGCCGGCCGGGTCGTCGTGGATCACCACGAGGATGTGCGCGGGCTCCGGCCCGGTGCTCCGACAGCGGTGCGGGAGAGCGGAGTTGAAGTAGACGCTGTCCCCGGGCCCGAGGTGGACGGTCCGCTCGGGGAACTCCAGCTCCGCCGTGCCCGCGTGGACGAAGAAGAACTCCTCCCCCGCGTGCGACTTGAACGGCGATCCGGCGTTGTCGAGCGGCGGGTACATCACGAACGGCACCATCCGCTTGCCGCTGAGCCCGGTCGCGATGCCCTCGTAGTTCGGGGCGCCCGGGCCGGTCCCGCTCGCGATCGGCGTCCGCTCCCCGGCGCGGACGACGGTGACGAGCTCCGGCTCCACCTCGTCCGAGAAGAGCCGGCCGACGTCGACCTTGAGCGCGTGGGCGAGCTTGAGCGCCGTCGAGATCGACGGGTCGCCGAGCCCGCGCTCGATCTTGGAGAGGTAGCTCTTGGTGACCCCGACCTGTTCGGCCAGCGCTTCGAGGCTGAGCCGGTTCTGCTGCCTCAGCACCCGCAACCTGCCGGCCATGCCCCACCCCTCACCCGCGAACCGTCCGGCCCATCATCCCATCACCGCCCGCCGGACCGGCCCGCCGTTCGAGGCACGGCCGCGCCAAACCCGATGGACGCCTGTACGAACCTTCGGCCATAGTCGCTGGGTGCCGAGCCAACCCCCACCCCAGCCCCCGCCCCCGCCCGCCCGTCGCTTCGCCTGGGCGGGCCGCAACTTCCGGATCCAGACGGCCGCCACCGTGGTCAGCGGCCTCGGCAACGCCGGTGCGCCGATCGCCACCGCCTTCGCCGTGCTCGGCGACGGCGGGTCCGGCACCGAGGTCGGGTACGTCACGGCCGCCCGCCTGCTGCCGACCGTCCTGCTGCTGGTGATCGGCGGCGCCCTCGCCGACCGGCTGCCGCGCCATCACGTCATGGTCGCGGCCAACCTGTTCAGCGGCCTCTCCCAGGCCGTCCTGGCCGCGCTCGTGCTGAACGGCCACACCCAGCTCTGGCAGTTGCTCGTCCTCTCCGCGGCCGGTGGCGCCGGATTCGCGCTCTACGCCCCCGCGGCCGAGGGCATGATCCTCCAGAGCGTCCCGCCGGACCACGCCGCCCGGGCGTTCTCGGTCTTCCGGATGGGCCAGAACGCCAGCCAGATCGGCGGGGCCGCCCTCGGCGGCGCGCTCACCGCCGCCGTCGGGCCCGGCTGGGTGCTCGGCCTCGACGCCGTCTGCTTCCTGGTCGCCGCCGCCCTGCGCTTCTTCCTGGAGGCCGAGGCCGCACCCGCCACCTCCGGCACCACCATGCTGAGCGAACTGCGGGACGGCTGGCGGGAGTTCGCCTCCCGCCGGTGGCTCTGGGTGGTCGTCCTCCAGTTCTCCGTCCTGGTGGCCTGCGTCGGCGCGGTCGAGTCCGTGTACGGTCCGGTCGTCGCGGAGGAGCGGCTCGGCGGCGCCGCGGACTGGGGGCTGGCGATGGCCGCCTACGGGGTCGGGCTGGTCGTCACCGGCCTGCTGATGGTGCGCTGGCAGCCGCGCCGCATCCTGCTGGTCGGCAACTGGGGCGTGTTCCTGTTCGGCGTCCCAGCGCTCGCCCTGGCGCTCGCGGCACCGCTGCCGGTGCTGATCGCGGCGATGTTCCTCTCCGGCGTCGGCGTCACCGTCTTCGGCGTGAACTGGATGGTCGCGCTCCAGCAGGAGATCCCGGCCGAGATGTTCTCCCGCGTCTGCGCCTACGACCACCTCGGCTCGCTCTCCCTCGCCCCGCTCGGCATCGCCCTGGCCGGCCCGGTCTCGAACGCGCTCGGCATCTCCGGCGCGCTGTGGGCGTGCGCCGTGATCTGCACCCTCCTCAGCGCGGCGGTCCTCCTCGAACCCCAGATCCGCCGACTCACCCGCAGGACCGCCGACGACGTGCCCGCGGCTCCCGAGCCCGCACCCGTGTCCTGAGGCGTCCCCCTCAGCCCCGGCCGGGCTTCCCCGGCCGGGGCCGCCTGCCCAGGGCCGCCCGGAGCGACAGACCCCGTTCCCGCCAGACGATCCCGGTGACCGCCCCCAGGATGATCACCACGCCGAGGGCGATCAGCCAGGACATGAGGAAGAAGACCACCCCGATCGGCCCGTACTCCGCCGTGTTCGACGTGACGGTGTCCGAGGCGGTGAACGAGAACACCACCCGCATCCCCAGGTAGCAGACGGCGGTGATGACGGCGGACGGCAGCAGGTCACGCCACGGCACCCGGCCCGCCAGGAGGAGCCGCATCAGCACCCACCAGAGCAGGGCGGCCGCCACCAGTGCGACGGCCCCGAGGAGCACGGGCCCGCCCACCCGGTGCAGCGCCGGCCCGGTCCACGCCGCCAGGGCCGCCCCCGCGATCACCACGGCCAGCGACAGCACCTGGTGGAGCACGTCCCGCACGCCCCGCCCAGGGAGCTCGAAGATCCGCTGGTACAGCTGCTGCAGCGCCGACGCCGCGGCGAAGCCGCCCAGGACGAAGAACACCGACGCCGTGCCCGTGACGGCGCTGCTCGTGGTGGTCGACGGGGCGAACAGGTCGCTCACGTCGGCCGACGCCTGCCGGTCCAGGCCCAGGCGCCGCACCAGGGCGGTCACCGTCGACCGGCCTGCCAGCGCGTTCGTCACGATCATGAACGGGAAGAAGCAGAGCAGGAGCGTGGCGGCGAACTGGAGCCCCTGGCTCATGAAGTCGACCGCCTCCAGCCGCTTCCACAGCGCCTCGGCCCACGATCCCGCGTACCGCTCCCTCGCCGAACGCACCATCCGCGCCATCCGCGTCAGGCGGTTGTCGGCCCTCATGGCTGGCGGCTCCCCCTCGCTGCGGACCCGCAGGGACGTGACGGCGGACGACGCCGCTCGCCCGACGTCCTATCACGGAGCGCCCCGGAGCACCGGAACCGTCATCCGGTCGGACGGCGGTCGTCCGCGTCGGCGTCACGGCGTGCCGAGGGCGGCCTCCTCGCGGTCGAGGTCGTGCTGGAGGCGGCGGCGGGTGGTGTCGCTGATGCGGTGCTCGTCGTAGAGACGGCGCAGTTCGGTGCTCTGGACGGCGATGACCTCGCGGCGCAGCTGGCGGTAGGAGGCGTCGGCGGTGGTGCCGTCGGGGGTCTCGGGGGTGCGGTCGAGGCGGGCGGTCAGGGCGCGGCGGACGCGGTCGACGGCGGTGTCGGACAGGGCTTCCAGCTCGGCGAGGTTCTCGACGTGGTCGAGGGCGGTGCGGTTGAGGGCGTCGCGGGCGTCGTCCTCCTCGCGGACGGTGTGCTCGGGTTCGAGGGCGAGGCCGGAGCGGTTGACCACGGCGGCCAGGGTGAGGCCCTGGCCGACCAGCGTGAGGACGACGACGGCGGTGGTGAGGACCAGGACCAGCGGGCGTCCGGCGAGCTTCGTGCCGTCGTCGGTGACGAGCGGGATCGAGAGGGCGGCGGCCAGCGGCATGACCCCGCGGGTGCCGGCCCAGGTGACCACCCCGGCCACCCGCCAGGAGAGCCGGCCGCGGCCCTGCGTCGGCTTGACCGCCCGGGTCAGCGGCAGCGTGGAGAGCACGCGCACCGCGATCAGCACGGCGGCCAGGGCGAGCGCCTGGAGCGGCCACAGGCCGGTGCCCGCGGGCAGGTCCCGCACCAGGGTGGGCAGTTCGAGGCCGACGATGCTGAAGACGACGCTCTCCAGCAGGAACACGACCACCGCGTAGACGGCGTTCAGCTGGAGGCGGATGTGGGCGTCGGTGAGCCGGTGGCCGGAGCGGCCGAGCAACACGCCGGCGACGACGACCGAGGTGACGCCTGATGTGTGCACGGACTCGGCCAACACGTAGGCGGCGTACGGGGTGACCAGCGCTATGACGGTCTCCAGCACCGGGTCGACGGTGCGGCGCCGAACCAGCCACACCAGGCCCGCGACGGCGGCCCCCACCAGACTCCCGCCGCCGCCGAGCAGCAGGAACTCCCCGCCCGCCGCCGGCAGGCTCACCGCCGCGCCGACGGCCACCGCGATGCCGACGGCCACCTTGAACAGCACCAGTGAGGTCGCGTCGTTGAACAGGCTCTCCGCCTGCACCAGCACCTGGACCCGTCCCGGCAGCGCCAGCCGGCGCCCGAGGGCGGTGACCGCCACCGGGTCGGTGCTGGACAGCACGGCGCCGAGCACGAACGCCATCGCGGGCGGCAGGCCCGCGACGGCGACGGCCGCGAAGCCCACGGCGGCGGCGGAGGCGAAGACCAGGCCGAAGGAGAGGATCGTGACCGGGCGCCACACCGTGCGCAGGTCCCGCAGGGACAGCTCCTCGGCGGAGGCGTACAGCAGCGGCGGCAGGACCACCATGCCGATGATCTGCGGCGGAACGTGCAGCGCGGGGACGCCGGGCACCAGGGCCGCCCCGACACCGGCCAGGACGAGCAGCGACGGCGCGGGCACCCGCAGGCGCCCGGCGAAGGTGGCCACGGCCGTGCCCAGAACCACCAGGACGAGAACGATCCCGACTACGTGCATCGACGGAAACAACCCCACCACGACGAACGGGGTCACCGCCGCCCGAATGCCGCAGTAGTCCCCCGAGCCGACCAGGCTTCCCGGCACACCTACGGTCATCTTATCGGTGCATTAGCGGTGGTGACAGCGCATATCCGCCGGGGAGCAGCCGCCGGAAACAGGGTTCGTACCCCGAACCGAGCGACGTGCCCTGTCGGTCGAGGCCGACAGATACCGATCTTGACGTGACTGACGAGTGTGGAGTCAGATGCAGGAAGACGTCGTCGGCACGGAGACGCGGCACGGCCGCAGGGGGTTTGGCGTGTTTGTCGCGGAAGAAGCCACTTTCGATCCTGATGAGATGTTGGGCCTCTACGCCTCGGTCGGCTGGGAGGGCTACACCGCCGACGTCGACAAGCTCTGTCGCGGCCTGCGGAACTCTCATCTTGTCATCACCGCGCGAAACGCTTCAGGAACGCTCCTCGGACTGGCCCGGACCGTCTCCGACGACGAACACATCTGTTATGTCCAGGACGTCGTGGTCAACCCTGCGCATCACCGACAGGGTGTCGGCCGGGCCCTGGTCGAACACCTCATGCGACGCTACTCGCACTGCCGGTTCTTCCTCCTCTCCACGGACCACGAGTCGTCACCGGAAGGCGAGCGCAACCATGCGTTCTACCGGAGTCTCGGCTTCCTGTCCTACGAGGAGAAGCAGATGGCAGGCTTCGGACTGCCCAGGAACCGCCCCGACCTGCGTGACATGACGTCATAGAGATCCGCCCTTCCCGGCCGGCCGACCACCGCCCTGAGTGGAGCCACGCAAAGTCGCATGACAGCTGCGGCCGGCTCCGTGATCCTTGGCCGATGGCCACAGAACCGGACACTCTCAGCCTGAGCATCCGTTGCCCACCACCCGGCGAGGGCTACCTGGAGGTCCGCCCCATCGTTGGTGGCCGGGATCTCCTGGCCGACCTGTCCCTCCGCAGCGGGGGATCGGGCGGCCCCCGGTTCGTGGGCTCGGGCCCCCGGTACCTCCTGGGCCAGGGCAGGCCGTTGCAGGCCACGGCGACGGCTCACGAGGTTCGGCTCGGTCGATCCGGGTGCGGCTTGGAGCAGTGCTGCAGTGCTCTCTACGTGACGGTCGCGCGCGACGGCGACCATGTCGTCTGGGCGGGCTGGCGCGACCCGGCCGGACGGGGCTTCGACCTGCCGGAGTTTCGGTTCGCCGCGGATCGGTACGAGGCCGAGGTCCTGCGAGCCGAACGGGACCGCAGTTGGGAGTGGCCCGCCGCAGTGGTCGCGACCTTGCTCGAAGCGGGCCTCAGGGCACGCGAGGACTGGCTCGCCAGGTGGGATTGCGAGCTGGAAGCCGTCTGGGCCTCCCGCGGGGAGCCCGATCGGATCGACGTCGTCCTGAGGCATCCCCCTGGCCGGGAGGACACGGATCTGCCCTGGGCCCAGTTCCTGATGACCCTCCCGATCTCCGCGGACGACCCGTCGGACCAGGCCACGCGCCTCGAAGCGAAACTGACCGCCGGCGACCCCCGTGCCACGGCCGAACTCTGCGGAGGCTACGACCCCGGGCACCTGGGCTACCCGTGGCCGTAGCCGGCCGTTCCGTGAAGGCCCACCGCGTGCGCGGTCGCGGGCGGTCGGCGCACGGGCCTGGCCGACCTTTTCGATCATGAGTACCCTGTGCGGCATACACATCCTTGATGACCCCACAGTGTCGCCCCGGCTCCGCAGCTTCCTCTCACAGCGTGCTCGACGACATCCACCCACCCCTGCCGACCGATTCACGCACTACACGCCGACGGTCGACGACACCGGGTTCAAGCCTCCCACAGGCCCCGGGATCGTGGACGCGATGATCCGGTTCGAGGAGAGGTACGGCGGCCTGTCCTACTCACCGCGGGGCGGCAACGCCAGCGAGTACGGTCTCGATGGGGCTCCGTCCGCCCATTGGACGTCTCACGGCTGGGCCTTTCCCGGAATCCTCGATGGCCCCGGGACCTATCGGCTGGACGTCCTCGCGGACGGCCGCACCGCGATACCGGTACCGGGCTTGACGCACAGGCTGATCAACAGCAGCGTTGATCAGCGGTTGGAGGCCGACGCCCTATTGGCGGGTGTGTACCGGTGGCCGCACCTCGTCCTCCGGACTGCCACTCCCCTCGGAGTGGCCCCTTCCGTGGCCGAGGAGCACCTGCCGCCCCGCGTACGCGAGGCAACCGGGCCCGCCGACATGTGGTGGTCCGACGACAGGTCGGCGTTCCACCTGGAGCTCTACAGCTGGTGGACACCGCGGACGACCTGTGACACCTGGATCGTGCGGTGCTTCGCGGTGGACGGCGAGGCCCTTGGTCGAGCCGCCTCCGTCCTGCGGGCCGCAGTCCCCGGGCTCACCGGCGCCCACTTCGACTGGTGCTCGCTGTGCCGCCGGGGCGTAGACACCGGCGAACTCTGCCTACCCACCGTCCGCGGGGGCCCGCCCGGGCCCCCGGGCGGCGCCGAAGGGGAGG
>NZ_JBHVPD010000046.1:33712-46675 GCF_042887525.1 Kitasatospora sp. NPDC057936 | reverse complement strand
CGGCGCGCCCGGCCCCCCCCACACCTGGGTTCTCTGGGGGCCGGGGTCGTCTCCCCCGCGACCTCAGACCCCCCCCCCGCAGCGGGCGGGCCCGGCCGGGCCCCGCGGACGGCGCCTACGGGTAGGCCGTGACGGTCGACGGCGTGGTGGAGGTGCCGGTGGTCGCGGCGCCGGTGTCGTTGACGACGTGGTTGAACTGGCCCTTGCCGCCGAGCGAGACGACCAGGAGGTCGTGGAAGCGGACGTCGGGCCGCGTCGGCGTCTCGAAGGCGTGGTCCATGCGGATGGTCGGGTCGACGTTGAAGTAGCAGTAGCTCCCGAGGCCCCAGCCCTCGTGGACGGCGACCGCGTCGTCGACCTTGTAGGCGGCGAAGCCCAGGGTCGAACCGTTCTGGATGGCGGCCTGGTTGGGCGCGTCGTAGGCCTTCTCGTTCTGGAAGAAGATCGTGCGGCCGCGTTCGCCGGACCATTCGACGTCGTACTTCCTGAAGTGCTCCACGAACAGTCCGGTGCCGAGCACGTCGGAGCCGTGGACCACGAGGCCGTAGTCGGCGGGGTTGGTGTCCCAGCCGACGCCGGTGCCGTGGTCGGCCCGCCAGATCCAGGTGTGGTCGACGATCACGTTGGCGCTGTTGACGACGATGCCGCTCGTGGCCGCTCCGGCGCCGGCGCCGCCGACGCGGACGAACACGTCCTGGAGGGTGGTCGGGTCGGCGGCGTGGCCGGCGCCCGCGCCGTCAGGGCCGACCTGCACGAGGACGGGCGAGTTGACGGGCCCGGCGTCGACCAGGAGTCCGGCCAGCCGCACGCCGTCGACGTCCGCCACCTTGACGGCGGTCGCGCCGTTGTCGGGCACGAGGGTCGCCAGTCCGAGGCCGAGCACCACCGTGTCGGGCCGGGTGATCTCGATCGGCCGGTCCAGGTGGTACACGCCCGGAGTGAAGAGGAGGTCGAGCCCTTGGGCCAGGGCCGTGTTGACGGTCGCGGCGGTGGCTCCCGGCTTCACGACGTAGAAGTGGTTCAGCGGCCGCGACTCGCCCTGGAGGGCGCCGTCCCAGGAGACCCCGCGCGCATTGGTGCGCAGGGCCGGGACGAACACCTTGTAGTCCGCGCCGTCGAGGTAGAGGAAGGGCTTCTCGCGGGAGACGGGCGTGGTGTCCAGCGTGGTGTAGGGCGGGTTGGGGAAGCTCTGGGCCGGCGCGCCCTGGACGCCGGAGAAGACCTGGTTCCACACGCCGTTGGAGAAGCCGCCGATCGCGCTGTCACGGGTGTACCACTGCTGCTGCGAGTAGTTCCCGACGCTGCCGTCGATCCTGCTGTCCGCGATGTAGCCGCCGCTGGCCCACCCGTACCCGGCCGGGGAGAGGTTGAGGCCGCCGCGGACGTGCATGCGGCGGAACGGCGCGGCCTGGGCCACCGCCCAGCGGTCGGTGCCGTTGGCCGGGGTGAGGGCGAGGTTCTCGGCGGAGCGCCAGAAGTTCTGGGTGGCGTTGCCGTTGAACCAGCCGGCGTCGACCGTGACGTCGCCGTTGATCGCGGTGTCGTCGGGTTTCAGTCCCAGGCCGGCGACGGACGTGTAGAAGCCGAGCTGGAGGTTGAGGTTGCCGTAGGAGCCCGGTTTGAAGAGGAGGGCGTAGCGGTCGGTGCCGAACTGGTTGGACTCCTGCTGCTTGAAGACGCGGTCCGCGGTCGCCTGGATGTCGGGCGTCGAGGGGTCGAAGACCAGGACGTTGGGCCCGAGGTCGCCGCCGCCCTGGACGGGGGGCGCGTCGGAGGTGTTGACCTGGAACTCCCACAGCGAGTAGCCCCAGGCGGTGCCGCGGGCGAGCCCGTTCATGCGCACGTAGCGGCCGGTGCCGTTGACCGCGAGGGTCTCGGTGCCGCCCGTCCCGTGGTCGGTGGCGTACGCGGTGCGCCAGGTCGATCCGTCGTCCGAGACCTGGATCTGGTAGGAACGCCCGTACGCGGTCTCCCAGTCGAGGACGACGCGGCACACCTGGCGGACGCTGCCGAGGTCGACCTGGAGCCACTGGGGGTCGCTGAAGGCGGACGACCAGCGGGTGCCGGGGTCGCCGTCCACGGCCGCGGCCGCCGGTGTGCCCGCGTTCTCCGTGGAGGAGGCGGTGGCCGGCCGGCCCCGTGCGGCGTTGTCGGTCCCGCAGTCGGCGGCGGCCGTCGCCGCGGTCCTGGACGCGGCGGCCGCGGCCGGCGCCGATGGCGCGACGGCCGGTGCGAGTAACGCGAACAGGCCCAGTGCCATGGCCAGTCCCGTACGTCGGCGTGCTGAAGAACGCCTCATGGGCATGCCCCTCGGTGAGGTGGGTGGGGGCTCCGGCGGGGCGCGGCCGCGGCCCGTGGCCGGGCTCGCCGAGCCGCGCGATCGGGGGGTGCCGGAGAGCGGGGTCGGGGTGTCACCCGGTCGGCCGGCCGAGCCCGGCGACATCCCTGACGGGGAGTCTCCGGGCCGCCGCCGTACACTGTCAACCCTCCGACCGGACTTTCCTCACACCGTGAACTATGCGGTGGTGTCGGTCAGCTGAGCACCGGCCCGGGCCTGCCCGCCCGAATCCAGGAAGTCCGACAGCGGCAGTGTGGCGGCCCCCAGGGTGACCGCCTCCGGTCCCAGGGTGCCGAGGACGATCAGCGTGTGCTCCCAGGGGAACCGCAGGGCGTACTCGCCGGCGGCGGCACGGATGCCCGGCAGCAGCCGCGGGCCCAGCAGCAGGCCGGCCCAGCCGCCGATCACGATCCGCTCCGGATTGAACAGGTTGACGAGATCGGCGATCCCCGCCCCGAGGTACTCGGCGGCCTCGTCGAGCAGCCCCACCGCGCCCGGGTCCCCGGCCTCGGCGGCGGCCAACAACGCGGCCAGGCCCGACTTCTCGCCCCGGCAGGACGCCGCGGTGCTCCACCGCTCGACCAGCGCCCCGGCCCCGACGTAGGCCTCCAGGCAGCCGCGGGCACCGCAGCGGCAGCGGCGTCCGCCGACGTGGACCTTGGTGTGCCCCCACTCGCCCGCACTGCTCGTGGCCCCCCGGAAACGCGCGCCGTCGGCGATGACGCAGGCGCCCACGCCCGAACCGAGGAGTGCCACCACCGCGTGCCGGGCCCCGCGGCCCGCGCCGAACCACATCTCGGCCTGCCCGAGCGTCTTGGCGCCGTTGTCGACGAACAGCGGCAGGTCCGTGCCGGCCCGCAGCAGGCGGCCGAGGGGGACGGCGTCCCAGCCCAGGGTCTGGCTGTGCACGACGACGTGCGGCCCGTCCGTGCCGGGGGCGCCCTGCTCGACGATCCCGGGCACGCCGATCCCGACGCCGAGGACCTGCTCCGCGGCCGTGCCGGTGCGGTCGAGCACGTCGGCCAGCCCGGCGAGGATCAGCTCCGCCACCCGGCCGACGTCCCGGCCCCGGTCGGACAACGGCTGGTCGGCGGCGGCGAGTTCGGTGCGGGCCAGGTCGAACAGGGCGACCCGGACCTGGGTCTCGCCCACGTCGACGCCCACCAGCCGGGCGCGGCCCGGGGAGACCCGGAGCATGGTGCGCGGGCGGCCGCCGTCGGAGCCGACCGAACCGCACTCCTCGACCAGGCCGTCCGCCAGCAGTTCGCCGGTCACGTTGCTGACCGAGCCCGCGCTGAGGCCGGTGAGCGCGCCCAGTTCCTGACGGCTGAGCGGCCCGTCGAAGTACAGCCTCCGCAGCACCGCCGACCGGCTGCCCCGGCGCAGGTCCCGCACCGTGTTCCCGGCCCGCCCGGCCGCGGACACGCCCTTGTGTCCCGGTTCCATCATTCCTCGTCCCCTCGCTTGACGGACGGCTCCCCCGGTCGTTAAATCACGCCTTGAAGTAAGCCGCTGTACAGGGTACTTCGCCGCTCAAGGCAATCGACCGAGTCCGCCCGACCCTGTCCGAGAGGGGCACCACCATCATGCCCGCACGCCGCACCGCCGCGGTCACCTCGCTCGCCGCCGTCCTGGCCCTCGCCGCCACCGCCTGCGGAGGCGGCGAGGGCGCGGACACCGGCCCCGCCGCCCTCACCTACTGGGCGTCCAACCAGGGCACCAGCCTGGACAACGACCGCCAGGTGCTGGAGCCGGAGCTGAAGAGGTTCGAGCAGCAGACCGGGATCAAGGTGAAGCTCGAAGTCGTCCCGTGGTCGGACCTGCTCAACCGCATCCTCACGGCGACCACCTCCGGCCAGGGGCCGGACGTCCTCAACATCGGCAACACCTGGTCCGCCTCGCTCCAGGCCACCGGCGCCCTGCTGCCCTTCGACGCCGCCGCGATGGAGAAGACCGGCGGCAAGGACCGCTTCCTGCCCTCCGCCCTCGCCTCCACCGGAGCCGCGGGCAAGGACCCCGCCGCCCTCCCGCTCTACTCCATGGCCTACGGCCTGTACTGGAACAAGAAGCTGTTCGCCGAAGCCGGGATCGACCACCCCCCGACGACGTGGGAGGAATTGATCGCCGACGGGCACCGGCTCACCGCCGGCGACCGCCACGGCCTCGCCCTCGAAGGCGGCAGCCCCACCGAGGACGTCCACCACGCCTTCACCCTCGCCAAGCAGCAGGGCGCCGACTTCTTCGACGCCACCGGAAAGCCGACCTTCGACGGCCCCGGGACCGTGGCCGCCGTCAAACGGTACGTGGGGCTGCTCGGCACCGACCGGATCGCCGCGCCCGGCAACGCCGAGTACGCCAACAACCAGTCCGTGACCGACTTCGCCACCGGCAAGGCCGCGATGCTGATGTGGCAGTCCGCCGGCGCGAACCTCGCCTCGCACGGCATGAAACCCGAGGACTACGCCGTCGCCCCGCTGCCCGCGCCCGCCGGCGCCACCGGGGACCGCGCCACCGCCTCCATGGCCGCCGGCATCAACCTGGCCGTCCTCCGCAGCAGCCACAACACCGACGGCGCGCTGAAGTTCGTGACGTTCATGACCGGCACGGACGAACAGATCCGGCTCAACCGGGCCTACGGCTCCATCCCGCCGGTCAAGGACGCCCAGAACGACCCGGCCTTCGCCACCCCCGAACTCAAGACCCTCTCCGACGTGCTCAGGACCAGCGCCGCCCCGCTCCCCCAGGTCCCGGACGAGAGCCAGTTCGAGACGCTGGTCGGCACCGCCGTGAAGAACCTCATGGGCGCCGCCGCCGCGGGCAAACCCCCCACCGACGACACGGTCAGGGCCGAACTGGCCAAGGCCCAGCAGCAGATGCCGGCCCACTGACGTGACCACCACGCCACCGGCCCGTCCGGCCCCGCCCGACCGCAGCGCCCGCCGCCGCGCCGCCCTGCCCTACGTCCTCCTCCTGCCCGCCCTGCTCCTCGAACTGCTCGTCCATCTCACGCCGATGGTCGTCGGCGCGGCGATGAGCCTCAAGCAGCTCACGCAGTTCACCATCCGCGACTGGTCCGCCGCCCCCTGGACCGGCCTCGACAACTACCGCACGACCGTCGACATCAACGCGCCCGTCGGCCGTGCGCTGCTCCACTCCTTCGGGATCACCTGCGCCTTCACCGTCCTGACCGTCGGCCTGTCCTGGCTGATCGGCACCACCGCCGCGATCCTGCTCCAGGACGCCTTCCGGGGCCGCGGACTCCTGCGCGCCCTGTTCCTGCTCCCCTACGCGCTGCCGGTGTACGCGGCCGTCATCACCTGGTCGTTCGTGTTCCAGCGCGACACCGGCCTGCTCAACCACGTCCTCCACGACCAGCTCCACCTCGTCGACGACAAGCCCTTCTGGCTGCTCGGCGGCAACAGC
Source organism: Kitasatospora sp. NPDC057936 (assembly GCF_042887525.1). NCBI lineage: Bacteria > Bacillati > Actinomycetota > Actinomycetes > Kitasatosporales > Streptomycetaceae > Kitasatospora > Kitasatospora sp. NPDC057936. Next base: position 40,914 of record NZ_JBHVPD010000046.1, on the reverse strand, counting down.
TTCGCCGCCCTGGTCACCGTCGCCGTCTGGCGCAGCTGGCCGTTCGCGTTCCTGACCGTCACCGCCGGCCTCCAGAACATCCCGCGCGAGCTGTACGAGGCGGCCGCCCTGGACGGCGCCGGCATCCGGCAGCAGATCCGCCGGATCACCCTGCCGTCGCTGCGCCCGGTCAACCGCGTCCTGGTGCTCGTGCTGTTCCTGTGGACGTTCAACGACTTCAACACGCCCTACCTGCTGTTCGGCCGGTCCGCCCCCGAGGCCGCCGACCTCGTCTCCGTGCACGTCTACCAGTCCTCGTTCGTCACCTGGAACTTCGGCGCGGGCTCCGCCATGTCGGTGCTCCTGCTGCTCTTCCTCCTGCTGGTGACGGCCGCGTACCTGCTGCTCACCGCACGCCGAAGGAGCGCGCGATGATCGGGGCGTCCGCGTCGTTCCGGTGGCTGCGCCGGGTGCTGCTCGCCGCGCTGGCGGTCTTCGCGGCCACGCCGGTCCTGGTGATGGTCTCCAGCTCGCTCAAGCCCCTCCAGGACGTGCAGGGCCCGTTCCGCTGGATCCCCAGCACCGTGACGCTCCGGCCGTACGCGGACATCTGGCGCACCGTGCCGCTCGGCCGGTACCTCGTCAACTCGCTGATCGTCGCGGGTGGTTCGACCGTCTGCTCGGTCCTGGTCGCGATCCTCGCCGGGTACGCGGTGAGCCGCCACCGCTTCCGCGGCCGCCGCCTGTTCACCGTCACGGTGCTGTCCACCCAGATGTTCCCGGGCATCCTGTTCCTGCTGCCGCTGTTCCTGATCTTCGTGAACCTCGGCAACGCGACCGGGATCGCCCTGTACGGCAGCCGCGGCGGGCTGATCCTCACCTACCTCACCTTCTCGCTGCCGTTCTCGATCTGGATGCTGGCCGGGTACTTCGACTCCATCCCCCGCGACCTGGACGAGGCCGCCCTGGTCGACGGGTGCGGGCCGGTGCGGGCGCTGGTGCGGGTCGTCGTCCCGGCCGCGCTCCCCGGCATCGTGGCCGTCGCCGTGTACGCCTTCATGACGGCGTGGGGCGAAGTGCTCTTCGCCTCGGTGCTCACCGACGACCAGACCCGCACGCTGGCCGTCGGCCTCCAGGGCTACGCGACCCTCAGCGACGTCTACTGGAACCAGGTGATGGCCGCCTCCCTGGTGGTGAGCGTGCCCGTCGTCGCCGGATTCCTGCTACTCCAGCGCTTCCTGGTCGCCGGCCTGACCGCCGGCGCCGTCAAATGACCACACCTCCGGCCCGCCGGACACCCCCTCGCCGAAAGGCACACCCGTGACCGACCTCAGCGACCTGCCCGCCGACTTCCTGTTCGGTGCCGCCACCGCCGCCTACCAGATCGAGGGCTCGGTGGACGCGGACGGACGCGCACCGTCCATCTGGGACACCTTCTCGCACACCCCCGGCAGGATCGCCGCCGGCGACACCGGTGACACCGCCTGCGACCACTACCGCCGCTGGCCGCAGGACGTCGCCCTGATGCACCGCCTGGGCCTGGACGCCTACCGGTTCTCCATCGCCTGGCCGCGCGTCGTGCCGCTGGCGGACGGCACGGTCAACCAGGCCGGGCTGGACTTCTACGACCGCCTCGTCGACGGCCTCCTCGACGCCGGCATCGTCCCGTTCCCGACGCTCTACCACTGGGACCTGCCCCAGGCCCAGCAGGACCGCGGGGGCTGGCCGGCCCGCTCCACCGCCGAGCGCTTCGCCGAGTACGCGGCGGTGGTCGGCGCACGCCTCGGCGACCGCGTCACCCACTGGGCCACCCTCAACGAACCCCTCTGCTCCGCCTGGATCGGCCACCTGGACGGCACCATGGCGCCCGGTCTCACCGACCTCACCGCCGCCGTCCGCGCCTCCTACCACCTGCACCTGGGCCACGGCCTGGCCCTGGCGGCCCTGCGCTCGGCCGTGCCCGGCGCGCAGATCGGCATCGTCAACAACCTCAGCCCGATCGAGCCCGCCACCCGCTCCGCGGCCGACCGGGCCGCCGCCGCCCGCGCCGACGGCCACGTCAACCGCTGGTGGCTCGACCCCGTCCTCGGCCGCGGCTACCCGGCGGACATGCGGGCCGAGTACGGCGTCGACCTGCCCGTCCGCCCCGGGGACCTGGAGCTGATCGCCGCGCCCCTCGACTGGCTCGGCCTCAACTACTACTTCCGCCAGGTCGTCGCCGACGACCCGCACGGCCCCGCCCCCCGCTTCCGCCAGCTGCCCGGCCCCAACCCCCGCCACACGGCCATGCCCTGGGAGGTCCACGCCTCCGGCCTCGAACAGCTGCTGCTGCGGCTGACCCACGACTACGGCGTCCGGCGGATCTACGTCACCGAGAACGGCTCCGCCTACCCCGACACCGTCGCCCCCGACGGCAGCGTGCACGACCCCGAGCGCACCGCCTACCTCCGGGACCACCTCGCGGCCTGCGCCCGCGCCGCCGCCCGGGGAGCGGCACCGGCCGGGTACTTCGCCTGGTCGCTGCTCGACAACTTCGAGTGGGCGTACGGCTACGACAAGCGGTTCGGCCTGGTCCACGTCGACTACCCGAGCCAGCGGCGGACCGTGAAGACCAGCGGCCGCACCTACGCCGACCTCATCGCGGCCCACCGGACGCGCCGCCGGGAGGATTCCTGAAGCGTTCCGGCCAAAGGGACTTGACAGCGATTCACGTTCCTGGGAGCAGTGGCACTGCACCACCGCCACGAACAGCGCCACTCCGAAGGGGGACATCAGCAGATGACCGGAGCCGGAAGCACGGAACACGACTACACGGAACGCGACTACGACGTCGTCATCAGCGGAGCCGGCCTCGCCGGCAGCGCCGCGGCGATCCTGCTCGCCCGGCGCGGAGTCCGTGTCGCCCTGCTGGAACGCCGCTCGGACCCCGGGGCGTACAAGGTCCTGTGCACCCACTCCCTCACGGCCAACGCCTACCCGGTGCTGGACGAGCTCGGCCTCATACCCGCCCTGGAGGAGGCGGGTGCCGTTCGCAACGAGGCCCGCTGGTACACCCGCTGGGGCTGGATCGAACCGGGCGCCGCACCGGGCCCCGAGCTGCCGTACGGGTACAACGTGCGGCGCAGCACCCTCGACCCGATCATCAGGTCCCGCGCGGGGCAGACCCCCGGCGTCGATCTGCTCCTCGGCCACCAGGTGACCGGGCTGATCCAGGAAGGCGGACGGACGGTGGGGGTGCGCGCGTCGACGCCGCAGGGCGAACGTGAGCTCCGGGCCCGCCTGGTGATCGGCGCCGACGGGAAGGACTCGGCCGTGGCGAAGCACGCCGGGGTGCCCGCGCGGCTGCACGAGAACACGCGGTTCGCGTACTTCGCGCACTTCCGCGGCCTTCCGCTGCCCGGCGGGATCGCCCACACCTGGTTCCTCGAACCCGACATGGCGTACGCGTTCCCCAACGACGACGGGGTCACGGTCGTCGCGGTCGTCCCGGACAAGAAACGGCTGCCGGGCTTCCGCAAGGACCTGGAGGGCAGCTTCACCGCCTTCGTCCGCGCCCTGCCCGAGGCGCCGCCCATCGACTCCGCCGAGCGCGTCTCGAAGATCATCGGCGTGCTCGACTACCCGCTGGTCGACCGCACGCCGGCCGCACCGGGCATCGCGTTCATCGGCGACGCCGCCCTGACCAGCGACCCGCTGTGGGGCGTGGGCTGCGGATGGGCGCTGGAGTCCGCGACGTGGCTGACGGAGGCCGTGGCCCCGGCCGCCGCCGGGCGCGGCGACCTCGACCGGGCGCTGGCGGCGTACGCCCGCACGCACCAGCGCCGGATGCGCGGCCACCAGTTCCTGGCCGCCGACTTCGCCAAGGCCCGCCCGTTCAACCCGCTGGAGCGGCTGATGTTCTCGGCGGCGGCGCGCGACGGATCGCTGGCGCGGCACATGCACCGGTTCGGATCCCGCCTGATCGGCCCGATGCGCTTCCTGAACCCCGTGGCGATCGCCCAGGCGTCGGCCGTCAACATCAAGCACCGCGCGACGGCCGCTGGGAGCGCTCCGACGGATCGCTGAGCCGGCACGAACCCCGGTTCCGTCCCGGTGCCCCACCGGGCCCGGGCGTCAAGGCGGAATCCGGCGGGGAGGGTGTGACGGAACTCCGGCTCCGGGCGCTGAACAGATCACGACCAGTGCACCGTCGGCTCACCCGTGACCCGTAGGTGCGGCCCTGACAGCCCTGTGAACCGAGAAGACCTGGACCCGACACCGTGCCCGTCACACCGTACGAACCGTGGCCGACCGCCGAACACGTCCCGTTCACCGGGGACGGAGCGGGCGAGGCCACCGTCGAACTGCCCGCCGTCTCCGACGCCGAGCCGCCGCCCCCGCCCGTGTTCGTGGACTCCTCCGGCCGCCGCCAGCGCAGGATCCGCCGCCTCGGGGTGGCACTGGCCGTACCGGCCGGCGGGTACCTGGCCCTGCTGGCGAGCGCGCTGCTCGGCGGCCCGACGGTGAACGCGCCGTTCCTGCCGCTCCCCCAGCCGCCGGCACCGAGCGCGCCGGACCCGACGGCCGCGCCGTCCGACGCGCCCACCGCAGGGCCGGTGGCCGCGGCCGCACCCAGTGAGCACCCGAGCGCGGCGCCCACCCACCCGCGGGCCGTCACCCCGGTCAGCGTCCAGCACCCGTCGGCCACCAGCCCCGCGGCACCGAGCGCGCCCGCCGGCCCCACGGCCACCACGGCCACCACGGCGCCGGCCCCCACCGCCACGCCGTCGGAGCACCCGAGCCCCACCCCCGGGCACGGCCGCCCCAGCGCCCCGCCGGGGAACCCGAACGGCCACCCCAACAAGCAGTGACATCCGCCCACCCACCGAGAGCCGCACGATGAGCACCGCCCGCCGACGAAGAACACCCGCCCCCACCCGCGCGTCCGCCCGCCGAGGCCGGCGCGGCGTGGTCCGCCAGCGCCCGCTGCGCACCCACTGGCTCCTGCTGACCGCCCTGCTGCTGACGCTCACCGGCGCCCTCGCGCTCCAGGGCTACACCCAGCACAGCTTCGACGACCGACCCGACCAGGCCGCCACGCCCACGTCCGCCGACGCGGTCCCGGCAGCCGTCCGCGACGGCGGTCCGGTGATCGACACCGCGGGCCCGCAGCCGCGCAACGCCGCGCCCGGGCCCGGCACCGTCGCCCTCACCTTCGACGACGGCCCCGACCCGACGTGGACGCCGCAGATCCTCGACGTCCTGCGCAAGGAGGGGGTGCACGCGACGTTCTTCGTGGTCGGCACCCAGGCCGCCGCCCATCCCGACCTGATCCGGCGGATCGTCGCCGAGGGCCACCAGATCGGCGTGCACACCTTCACCCACACCGACCTCGGCCCGGCCCCCGCCTGGCGCCGCTCGCTGGAACTGCGCGAGACCCAGCTCGCCCTCGCCGGATCCGCCGGGGTGACGAGCTCGCTCCTGCGGCCGCCGTACTCCTCCAGCGCGGACGCCCTCGACGACCGCGAGTGGGACGCCGTCCAGCAGGCCGGGCGCTCCGGCTACCTGACCGTGCTCACCACCCAGGACAGCGAGGACTGGCAGCGGCCGGGAATCCCGCAGATCCTCAAGGCGCTCGACGACCGCCCGGGCGGCCCCGGGCAGGTCATGCTGATGCACGACGCGGGCGGGGACCGCTCACAGACCGTGGCCGCCCTGAAGACCCTGCTGCCCGAACTCAAGTCGCGCGGCCTGCGCTTCGCCACCGTCAGCCAGGCCGTCGGCCTGTCCGACCCCGTCCACCAGGCCGGAACCGCCGACCGTCTCCAGGGAACCGCCCTGATCTGGATCCTCCGGAGTGGGAACTGGGTGCTCACCGTCCTGGGCTGGCTGCTGTGGGCGGCCGGCGCGATCAGCGTGCTGCGGGCCGTCGCCGTCCTGGTGGCCGCCCGCCGGCACAAGCGGCTGCGCCGCCGCCCGTGGGGACCGCCCGTCACCGAACCGGTCAGCGTCATCGTGCCCGCGTACAACGAGTCCGCCGGGATCGAGGCCGCGCTGCGCTCGCTGCTCGCCTCCGACCACCCGGTGGAGCTGATCGTGGTCGACGACGGCTCGACCGACGGCACCGCCGACCTCGTCGAGTCGCTCGGCCTCCCCTACACGCGCGTGATCCGGCAGGAGAACGCGGGCAAGCCCGCCGCGCTCAACACCGGCATCGCGGCCGCCCGCGCGGAGCTCCTGGTGATGGTCGACGGCGACACGGTCTTCGAGCCCGACGCCGTCCGCCACCTCGTCCAGCCGTTCGCCGACCCCTCGGTCGGCGCCGTGTCCGGCAACGCCAAGGTGATCAACCGCGGCGGCCTGCTCGGCCGTTGGCAGCACATCGAGTACGTGGTCGGCTTCAACCTGGACCGCCGCCTGTTCGACCTCGCCGAGTGCATGCCCACCGTCCCGGGCGCCGTCGGCGCGTTCCGCCGCTCAGCCCTGCTGGCCGTCGGCGGCGTGGGCGAGGAGACCCTCGCCGAGGACACCGACCTCACCATGGCCTTCTGCCGCGCCGGCTGGCGGGTGGTCTACGAGGAGCGCGCCAAGGCCTGGACCGAGGCCCCCGCCTCCCTGGGCGCCCTGTGGCGTCAGCGCTACCGCTGGTGCTACGGCACGCTCCAGGCGATGTGGAAGCACCGCGGCGCCCTCGTCCAGCGCGGACAGGCGGGCAAGCTCGGCCGGCGCGGACTGCTCTACCTGCTGATGTTCCAGGTGCTGCTGCCCCTGCTCGCCCCCGTCGTCGACGTCTTCGCGCTGTACGGGGTCGTCTTCCTCGACCCCGTGCGGATCATCGGAACGTGGGCGGCGTTCCTGCTGGTCCAGATGCTGATGGGCGCGTACGCCTTCCGGCTCGACAAGGAGCGGCTGGGACCGCTGTGGAGCCTGCCGCTGCAGCAGTTCGTCTACCGGCAGCTGATGTACCTGGTGGTGATCCAGTCGGTCTTCACCGCGCTGGCCGGCTCCCGCCTCCGCTGGCAGCGGATGCAGCGCTACGGCACCCTCCGGGTCCCGGCGGGCGGCTGAAACCAGGGGCCCCTGAAGCCGGTGGGCCCCTGAAGCCGGTGGGTCCCTGAAGCCGGTGGGCCGCCGAAACCGGTGGTCCGCCGAAACCGGTGGGGGCGGCCGGGGCAACCCGCCGCGCCCCCAGGGGGGGGCGGGGGGGGCCTTAGTAAAGGGGCCCCCGGGCCGCGGCGGAGGTA
>NZ_JBHVPD010000046.1:0-33702 GCF_042887525.1 Kitasatospora sp. NPDC057936 | reverse complement strand
CCGCCCAACCGGGTGGTCGCCGCACCCCGGGGGGCGCGGCGGGGCACCCCGCCCGCCCCCACAGGTCGGAGCGGGAGGCGCCTTACTTCAGGGCCGACAGGGCCGCGTCGTAGTTCGGCTCGTCGGCGATCTCCGCCACGAGCTCGGTGTGCAGGACGTTGTCGTTCTCGTCCAGCACGACGACGGCGCGCGCGGTCAGGCCGGCCATGGCGCCCGCGGCGATGTCGACGCCGTAGGCGGCGTGGAAGTCGCGGTTGCGGAAGGTGGAGAGGGTCTTGACGTTCTCCAGGCCCTCGGCGCCGCAGAAGCGGGCCTGCGCGAACGGCAGGTCGGCCGAGATGCACAGCACGACGGTGTCGCTGAGCTCGTTGGCCTCGGCGTTGAACTTGCGGACGGAGGCCGCGCAGGTCGGGGTGTCGACGCTGGGGAAGATGTTGAGGACCTTGCGCTTGCCCGCGAAGTCCTTCAGCGACGCGTCGACGAGACCGGCACCGACGAGGGTGAACGAGGGCGCCTGGCTGCCCGACTGCGGCAGCTCGCCCGCGACCTGAACCGGGTTGCCCTTGAGGGTGACCTGAGCCATGAGGGTTTCTCCTCCAGATGGACCTGCTACGAAACGGCCACACCGCGAACCGTCTCGGGTGACCGGGGAACACGAAGATCCTACTGAGTGCGCCGAGGCGGTGGGAGTGCGTGCCCAGCCACCGGACACCCGCGCGGCCGACACGCCGGTGTACGGCCGCGCGACTGAACCTGTCCGCCCTTGGACCGAACGGCCGCAGGTGCCCGGCGCGCCTGTTGGTTGACGAAGTACCGCGGGGAGATCCTGACGGCGGCCGGAGGGCGCCACGCGTGTCCCCGGTCGGGCCGCCCGATCGAAGTCCGCCGCGCATTGTGCCGTCCCCCTGGGAGGTGTGGAGCTCATTCCCCGGTCCCCAGAGGTCGAGCGGCTGCTGCCGGCAGGCACAGGACGCGTCCGCCCCGGCCGGTGGGTGCGTACGGCGGGTGCGGTCGCGAGCGTGGTGGCCGTGGGCGTGCTGGTGGGCGGGGCGTCGGCGGCGGGCGCCGGGCACCACGGTGGTGGGCATCCGGCGGGCCCGGTGGCCGGTTTCTGCGTGTGCCTCCGGGTGGGCGGGACCGCTCCGGTCGAGGTCACCATCGCTCCGGAGCGTGACCACCACCGGCCTCCGCACCAGCATCACCGGCCGTGCCCCACCTCTGCGCCGACGCCGACGCCGACGCCATCGCCGACGCTTTCGGACAGCGCCGGCGCCGGGCGCCTGGACGGCGACGGCGACGGCGACGATGACGAGCGCGGTGGCCACCACCACGGTGGTCACCACCATCACCATCATCACCACCTGCGTCCGTGCCCGAGTCCGACACCCACGCCTTCCCCTACTCCGACGCCCTCTCCCACTCCGACGCCCACTCCGACACCCACCCCGCCGTCGAGCCCGTCCCCCACGCCGACACCCAGCCCCTCACCCACGCCGACTGCCTCACCAGTCCCCTCCACCACGCCGACGCAGACGCCCACCTCGCCCCCGCCCGTCGCCTCGCCGTCGCCCTCGCCGTCGCCGTCGCCCTCGCCGTCGCCGTCGCCCTCGCTTCCGAGTCCGTCACCTGTTCCGGCCCCGCCCTCCGCGCCGCCGCCAGCCCCGGCACCACCTCCGCCGGCAGCACCGGCACCGGCACCCGCACCCGCACCCGCACCCGCAGCGCAGAATCCGGCCCAGGCCGCCGCTGCCCCCGCCGCCGGGCCCGCCCCCGCCGCAGCCAACCCGGCCGCCACCGGACCACAGCCGTCGCCCCGACCCACCGGGCCTGCGGCGGCCAGTCCGGTCGCACCGGACACCCCCCGCCCGAGCCCGGCGTGGCCGACCCAGGCCCCCACCCGGGCGCCCACGTTCCGCGCAGCGCCGGCCGGCCCGACCACCGCGCCTCCGTACCACCCGGGCGTCCCGATGGCGGCCACCATGCTGCTGATCCTCGTGCCCGCGGTCATCGCGGCGGCGGCGCTGCGCCCGGGGCGCGGCCGAGGCGGCGGCCATGAGCAGGGCCGGCGATGACGCCTCGTCACCGGACGCCCCGACGCCCGCGTCGCAAGGACCGGGCCGCCGACCGTAGAAGCCAGCCAGTGAGAGGGAGTTCCGATGGGTCCATGGGTGGCGCTGGTCGTCGCCGCGGCCGCAGCGTGCCTCGTCGCCGGGGCGGTGGTGCTCCTGCGGCGCCACCAGAGCACCGAGCCGAGACACGACGAGACTCCGGACGTCATCGAGTACATCACGATGATGATCGGGATCGTCTACGCGATCGTCCTCGGGCTGGCGATCGCCGGCGTCTGGCAGGCGCGCGTCGCCGCCGAGGACGACGTGCTCCGCGAGGCCCAGGCGCTCCACGAGGTCGGGGACCGTGCGGCGGTCTACCCGCCCGAGGTCCGCGACAAGATCAGGGCGGACGTGGACGCCTACGTGTCGTACGTCGTCCGGGTCGAGTGGACGTACATGGGCGATCACGGAACGATCTCCGACAAGGGCACCCAGCTGCTCGAACAGGTCCGTGCCGACGTCGCCACCAGGCCGCCCACGACCGAGCTGGAGGCGCAGTCCTACCTGCCCATCCTGGACCGGATCACCGTCGCCGACGACGCCCGGAGCGCCCGCGGTCAGTACGCCGGCGCCACCATGCCCGGCCTGGTCTGGATCGGGCTGATCGCGGGAGCCGCCATCACCGTCGGCATGCTCTTCGCCCTCCAGATCCGCCACACGCCGCGGGAGCTGGCGCTGGCCGGGTGCTTCAGCGCGCTGATCGCCTTCCTGCTGTTCATGATCTGGGACTTCGACAACCCCTTCGGCGGGAGCGTCCGTGTCACCGCCAGACCCTTCATCGACCTGTTCCCCTACCTGGATCTCCGCACGAACGGGTAGCACGGCACGGTTTCCACCCGTTCCACCCGTTCATCCCGTTCACACCTCGGTTCACTGATTGTCCGGAACCAGCCGACCGTCGGTAATGCCCGTTGTGCTCCCAATGCGCCCGGGACTACTGTCGGTCTTAGTGAACGAAACCGTTCCCTCCCGTCGTTCGCTCCCAAAGCCATTGGGGGACCTGCCATGGCCACCTCCCACGCCCTGGCCTCGGCTCCGCCGGCGTCCGCCCGCCGCGGCCAGCACCCGGGGATAGCGCTCACCGTCATCGCGGCCACGCAGCTCATGGTCGTCCTCGACATCACGATCGTGAACATCGCGCTGCCGCACATCCAGCGGGCGCTGAACTTCTCCACCACCAACCTGTCGTGGGTGATCAACGCCTACACCCTGACGTTCGGCGGGCTCCTGCTGCTCGGCGGGCGCACCGGCGACATCCTCGGGCGCCGGCGCGTGTTCATCGTCGGCGTGCTGGTCTTCTCCTTCGCCTCGCTGCTCGGCGGCGTCGCGCAGAACGCCGCGTGGCTGCTCGCGGCCCGGTCGCTCCAGGGCCTGGGCGGCGCGATCGCCTCGCCGACGGCGCTCGCGCTGATCGCGACCAACTTCAAGGAAGGGCCCGAGCGCAACCGCGCGTTCGGCGTCTACTCGGCCGTGGCCGGTGCGGGCGGCGCGGTCGGGCTGCTGCTCGGCGGCATGCTGACCTCCTGGCTGTCCTGGCGGTGGGTGCTGTTCGTCAACGTGCCGATCGGCATCGCGATCGCCCTGCTGGCGCCGCTCTACATCAACGAGTCCGAACGGCACCCCGGCCGCTTCGACCTCCTGGGCGCGTTCACGGCCACCACCGGCATGGTGTCCCTGGTGTACGGGTTCATCCGCGCCTCCGACCACGGCTGGACGGACGCGGTGACGCTCCTCGCGTTCAGCCTCGCCGTCGTCCTGCTCGCCGCGTTCCTGCTGAACGAACGGCGCGTGCCACAGCCGATCACCCCGCTGCACCTGCTGCGCAGCCGCAGCCGCGCGGGCGCGTTCGGGCTGATGCTGTGCCTCGCCGCGGCGATGTTCAGCATCTTCTTCTTCATCACCCTGTTCGTGCAGGAGATCCTCGGGTTCAGCCCGCTGCGGGCGGGCTTCGCGTTCCTGCCGATCAGTGTCGCCATCGTCGCCGCGGCGCAGTTCGCCGCCCGCAACCAGGTCCGGTTCGGGGCCAAGCCGTTCTTCGTCGTGGGCTCGCTGTTGGTGCTGGGCGGGGTCTTCTGGGCGACCCGGATCTCCCTCGACACGACATACGCCTCCGGCGTCCTCGGGCCGACGCTGCTGTTCGGCTTCGGCATGGGCTCGATATTCGTCCCGGTCATGCTGACGGTCGTGTCGCAGGTGGCCCCGCACGAGACGGGCGCGGCCACCGGCACGCTCAACGCGATGCAGCAGGTGGGCGGTTCGCTCGGGCTGTCCATCCTGGTGACGGTCTACGGCACGGCCAGCCGCAACGAGGCACAGCAGCAGGTCGCGAAGTTCCTCCACGCGGCGACGCCGCAGCAGGCCCTCCAGTTCAGAGCGACCGGGAAGCTGCCGGCACCGTACTCGTCGGCGGTGCTGGTGCACGGCATCTCCCGGGCGTTCGAGATGGGGCTGGTGTTCGCGGTGCTGGCGGTGGTGATGGCGGTGTTCGTCATCAAGGTCCCCAAGGTCCCGGCCCCCGTCGCCGACAAGGCACCCGAACCCGCGGGCTGAGGACCGGGGCCTGCGGCTGGACCTGGGGGCTACCCGGCGTACTCCACCGGCGGCGCGATCGCCCGGGCGTCCACCGGCGCCTGGGCTTTCCGGCACGGCGACGACGTCATGGCGGCGAGGGAGCGGGCGGGGGAGTGAAGCGGAGGGGGCGGCGCGCGGCGGGGGCGGTCGCTCCGCGCCGTACTTGACAGGACATCAGGGCGTCGAGGACAGTCCATGTAGCAATGGTTTTCATCTTCGTTAACCGTTGACGCCTTCGGCACCACCATCCCCACACACCCCCGGGAAAGGACACCCCCATGTCGCTCGACGTCTCCCCCGCCCTCCTCGCCCAGGCCGCGCACGGCGAGGTCGACGAGGCCGACTTCGTCGAAACGGTCCGCACGTCGCTCCCCTACGCCTACCAGGTGGTCGCCGGCCTCAGCACCGAACTCGCCGCCGGCGACGAGGAGTTCGTCAACGACAACACCACCCCCACCGACGAGGAGCGCGCCCAGCTGCTCCGCGCCCTCGCCAGCAACGCCATCCGCGGCAGCCTGGAGCGGCACTTCGACGTGACCCTCGCGTTCGTCAACTGCCACCGCGTCGCGGCCTTCCGGCCCGGCGCCGAGACCAGCGAGGCGTACCGGGAGTTCACGTCCCTGCACAACCAGATCCGCAACCAGAGCCCGGAGCTGCGCAGCTGCTGACCTCCGGGTGACGACGGGCCTCCGCACCGTGGGCGGGGGCCCGTCGTGTTGCGCCGTGTGGCGGGCGGGTTGCGACTGCGTTGACGGTCCGCCGGCGATCTTGTGGGGCGGTGGACGGCATGCGTAGGTTCGACCCGTACCCCTTGAACGTCCCGTCGCCCGCCCGGAGGCCGTCATGCCGTCGTCGACCACCCCACGACCGCTGCGCAAGCTCGGCTTCCTCACCATCGGCCTCTTCGACGAGGCCGACCCGCGCCGCGGCCACGAGACCACCCTCGAACTCATCGAACTCGGCGAACGCCTCGGCTTCGACAGCGCCTGGCTGCGCCACCGCCACCTCCAGTACGGCATCTCCTCCCCCGTCGCCGTCCTCGCCGCCGCCAGCCAGCGCACCCGCCGCATCGAGCTCGGCACCGCCGTCACGCCCCTCGGCTGGGAGAACCCGCTGCGCCTCGCCGAGGACCTCGCCACCGTCGACGTGCTCTCCGGCGGCCGGCTCAACGCGGGCGTCAGCGCCGGCCCGCCCGCCCACTACGACCGGGTGCGCGGCGCCCTCTACCCCGACACCGGCGACCACCAGGACTTCGGCCCGGCCCGCGCCCGGCGCCTGCTCGACCTCGTCCGGGGCGAATCCGCCTCCGACTTCGCCGGGACCGAGGGCATCGAGGTGTACTCGCGGCGCGTCCAGCCGCACTCCCCCGGGCTCGCCGACCGGATCTGGTACGGCGCCGGGAGCCTGCGCTCGGCGCGGTGGGCGGGCGAGAACGGGCTGAACCTGCTGATCAGCAGCGTCGTGAAGCCGGAGGAGGAGGCCGAGTCGTACGACTTCGCGGCGATCCAGCTCGCCCTCGTCCACGCCTTCCGCGCCGCCCACCCGGACGGCGACCGCGCCCGCGTCTCCCAGGGGCTCGTCGTGATCCCCACCGACAGCGCCACGCCCGCCCAGCGCGCCACGTACGAGGCCTACGCCGCCTCCCGGGCGCCCCGGACCGGGATACCGCAGGGCCCGGCCCGGCTGCTGTTCGAGCGCGACTTCGTCGGCACGACGGACGAGCTCGTCGAACAGCTCCACGCCCACGCCTCGTTCCGGGAGATCGACGAGGTCGCGTTCGCCCTGCCCTTCACCTTCGCCCCCGAGGACTACGTCCAGATCCTCACCGACCTCGCCACCCGCCTCGGCCCCGCCCTCGGCTGGAAGCCGGCCGACCGGGCCCACTGAAGGTTCGGCCCCCATAGCGGCCGGAACGGACAGCAACCCGGGCGAGCTGGGAATTGCGCGGCGCCGTGACTCTCAGAACTCGCCCGTAGCCAGCTCCACGTCGAGCGGCGCGGGCAGCCGGATGGGGAAGCCGAGGGGGTACGGGCCCTCGACGAGGGCGTAGTCGGGCTCGCCGGGCCGGGTGAAGAGGGTCCACGTGCGTTCCCCGCGGTCGACCAGGAGGTAGCCGGGGGCGCCGAATTGCGCGTGGCGGCGGCGCTTCGAGGTGGCGTGGTTCGTGTCGGTGCACCCCGGCGGGACGACCTCGACCACGAGGAGCGTCCGGCCGGCGGGCAGCGCGCCTTCCGTCCTGGCCAGTGCCGCCGGTATCACCGCCAAGTGCGGGACGTAGCGGTTCGCCGTGCCCGGGAAGTCGAGGTCGCCGGAGCCCGCGAACAGGCCGAGCTCGCGCAGGCGCGGGCGGAGCTGCTCGCGGATGGCGGAGGCGACGTTCGAGTCGGCCCACGAGCGGCGGACGGGCGCGACGACGCCCTCGATCAGTTCGGTGTGCACGCCCGGAGGCTACCGGGAGGGTCGGACACACCCCCTCTGGCCAGATGACTAAGCGCTTGCTTAGACTCACGCTCACGTGTCATCGCCGTACCGACTGGAGGCGCCCCCATGTCCGCTGTCAATCGCCAGGTCCGTCTTGCCCGCCGGCCCGTCGGGGAGGTGCGCGACGGGGACTGGGAGCTGGTCGACGGCGCGGTCGGCGAGGCCGGGGACGGGGAGTTCGTCGGGCGGACGCGCTTCGTGTCGCTCGACCCGGCGATGCGCGGGTGGCTGGACGACCGGCCGTCGTACCTGCCGCCGGTGGGGATCGGCGAGGTCATGCGGGCCGGGTCGGTGGTCGAGGTCGTCGCGTCGCGGCACCCGGGGTTCAAGGTCGGCGACCACGTCGTGGGCGCGTTCGGCGTGCAGGAGTACGCCGTGTCGGACGGCAAGGGCGCGCTGCGCGTCGACCCGGCGCTCGCGCCGCTCTCTACCTACCTGGGCGCCCTCGGCATGCCCGGCATGACGGCGTACTTCGGCCTGCTGGACGTCGGCGCGCTCAAGGAGGGCGAGACGGTCGTGGTGTCCGGCGCCGCCGGGGCCGTCGGGACGATGGTCGGCCAGATCGCCAAGGTCAAGGGCTGCCGGGTGATCGGGATCGCCGGCGGGCCGGAGAAGTGCGCCCTGCTCACCGACGAACTCGGCTTCGACGCCGCCGTCGACTACCGCGCCGAGGACGTCCGCAAGGCGCTGCGCACGCACGCCCCGGACGGCATCGACGTCTACTTCGACAACGTCGGCGGCGACATCCTCGACGCCGCCCTCAGCCGCCTCGCGATGCACGCCCGCGTCGTGATCTGCGGGGCGATCAGCCAGTACAACAACGAGACCGCCGTCCAGGGCCCCGCCAACTACCTGTCCCTGCTGGTACGCCGGGCCCGCATGGAGGGCTTCGTCGTCTTCGACTACGCGCGCCGCTACGCCGAGGCCGCGGCCGAGATCGCCGGCTGGATCGGCGAGGGCCGGATCAAGGTCAAGGAGCACGTGGTCGACGGCACGGTCGACGACTTCCCGCAGACGTTCCGGATGCTGTTCAGCGGCGAGAACACCGGGAAGCTCGTCCTGCGGCTGCCGTGAGCACCCGGCGGGGCGTTCGCCGTGATCATCATGGTGAGCGCCCCGCCGGACGAGTGCCGGTGCAAGGGACGCCCGGCCGGAAATCTTGCGGTGGCGGGCCTGGTGCGGCCGGACGAAAACCACCGATTTGGTACAGAGCGGTATCTCTCTGTGAGCATGGGCGGTCGCTCCACCGAGCGCAGCAGGACCAGGAAAGGCGCACCACCCCCATGCAGACCAGCCCGGCCGTGACCCGGCAGGCTCCCCGGCCGACCCCGCCCACCGACGCGGGCCCCGCCACCCCCTCCCCCTCCCGTTCGGGCGGGCGGTTCGGCCTGCCGACCGCGACCGCGCTCGTGATGGGGAACATCATCGGCGGCGGGATCTTCATGATCCCGGCCGCCGTGGCGCCGTTCGGGACGGTCAGCCTGGTCGCGTTCGCGGTGCTGACCGTGGGCGCGATCGCGCTCGCGCTCGTCTTCGGGCAGCTGGCCCGCCGCAACCCGCGCACCGGCGGTCCCTACGTCTACGCCCGTGAGGCGTTCGGCGACTTCGCCGGGTTCATCTCCGCCTGGTCGTACTGGATCACCACGTGGGTCAGCAACGCGGCGCTCGCCGTCGCGGCCGTCGGCTACCTCGACGTGCTGGTCCCCGTCCAGCACTCCACCGTGGTCACCATCGCCGCCGCGCTGACCGTGCAGTGGCTGCCCGCGCTGGCGAACCTGGCCGGCACCCGGTACGTCGGGGCCGTCCAACTCGTCTCCACCGTCCTCAAGTTCATCCCGCTGGCGCTGGTCGCGGTGGGCGGCCTCGGCTTCTTCGACCCGAAGAACCTCGGCCCGTTCGACGCCTCCGGCCAGGGCGTGGTCGGCGGCATGACGGCCGCCGCGGCGATCCTGCTCTTCAGCTACCTGGGCGTCGAGTCGGCCGCGATGAGCGCGGGCAAGGTCCGCGACCCCGAGCGCAACGTCGGCCGGGCGAGCGTCCTCGGCACGGCGGGCGCGGCCCTGGTCTACCTGCTCGGCACGCTGGCGGTGTTCGGCACCGTCGCACACGACGAGCTCGTCCACTCCTCCGCGCCGTTCTCGGACGCCGTGAACGCGATGTTCGGCGGCTCGTGGGGCGGGACGGTCATCGCCGTGGCCGCGCTGATCTCGATGACGGGCGCACTCAACGGCTGGACGCTGCTGGCCGCGCAGGCGCCGTACGCGGCCGCCAAGGACGGGCTGTTCCCGGCCGCGTTCGCCAAGGAGAAGCGCGGGGTTCCGGTGCTCGGCGTCGTGGTCAGCGTGGCGCTGGCCTCGGTGCTGACGGTGCTCAACTTCGCGTCCGGCGCGAAGGGCGCGTTCGACGCCCTCGTGCTGATCACCACCTTCACCGCGACCGTCCCCTACCTGCTCTCCACCGCCGCCCAGCTCTACTGGCTGGTGCGCGGCGGGCGCGAGGTGGCCGGCGCCCGTCTCGTCCGCGACGCGGTGCTGGGCCTGGGCGCGTTCGGCTTCTCGCTGTGGCTGGTCGCGGGCGCCGGGTACGCGGCCGTCTACCAGGGCGTGCTGTTCCTGTTCGCGGGCATCCTCGTTTTCGTCTGGATGTCCGGGCGCCGCAAGGACTGACGCCCTCGGGTCAGGAGAACCCCCTCAGGCCGGGAGCGCCCGGTGGTACTTGTCCGCCGCAAGTACCACCGGGCGCTTCCTCGTCGCCCCGGCCCGAAGGACACGCCCCACGGCACGCCCTACCGCAGGGGCAGGGTGAACCAGGTGGTCTTGCCCACCTGGGCGGGCCGGGTGCCCCAGCGGTGGGACAGGGCCTCGACGAGGGTGAGGCCGCGACCCGACTCCTCGTCCGTCTCGGCGAGCCGGGGGTGCGGCAAGTGGGGGCTGTGGTCGGTGACTTCGACCACCAGTTCGGCGGGATGGCAGCGCAGGTGCAGGCGGACGGGGCCCTTGCCGTGCTGGATGGCGTTGGTGAGCACCTCGGAGGTCAGGAGCTTGACGTCGTCGGTCAGGTGGCCGTGGTTCCAGGAGCCGAGGACCTTCTCGACGAAGGCCCGCGCCTCGGCGGAGGAGGTCGGGACGGCGGGCAGCTCGATCGCGGCCGTGGCGTCCGGGGCCGCGGGGACCTGGGCCAGCAGGAGCGTGACGTCGTCGTCGTAGCCGGGGACGGGCGGGAGCAGCGTGGTCAGGATGTGGTCGGCCACGGCTTCCAGGTCGCCGGGGTCGGGGGTCGTGTCGATGGCGGACATGAGGGTGTCGAGGCGGTCCTCGATGTCGCACCCGGGGGCCTCGATCAGGCCGTCGGTGAACAGCGCGAGCAGGGTGTGCGGCGGCAGGACGGCGGACGTCTGCCGGTGGGGGACGCCGCCCACGCCCAGCGGCGCGCTCACCGGCGCCGGCAGGATCCGGGCCGCGTGGCCGGGGGTGGCGGCCAGGATCGGGAGGTGGCCGGCCGAGCAGACGGACACCTCCCGGGTGTCGGGGGCGATGACCAGGTAGCAGCAGGTGACGAGCTGGTCGGGGACCGCGAGGTCGCCGACGACCGTCTCCAGGGACTGCATCAGGTCCCGCGGCTCCATGCCGGTGATGGCCAACGCGTGGGCGGCCGAGCGCAGTTGACCCATGACGGCGGCGGCTTCCAGGCCACGGCCCATGACGTCGCCGATGAGGATCCCGACCCGGCCGGCGCCCAGCGGGATGAGGTCGAACCAGTCGCCGCCGACGCCCGCTCCCTGGGTCGCCGGCCGGTAGCGGTGGGCGGCGGTGAGCCCGGGTATGGCGGGCGGGGTGCCCATCAGGCTGCGCTGGAGGGTGAGGGCGATGTGCCGCTGCTGCTCGTAGAGCACGGTGAGTTCGGCCTCCGCCGCCTTGCGGTCGCTGACGTCGCGGACGGCGGCGGAGAACAGGAGGCCGTCGCTGGTCTCCAGCGGGCTGAGGCTGATCTCGACGGGGAACTCGGTGCCGTCCTTGCGCAGCCCGCGCAGGTCCAGGCCCGCGCCCATGGGCCGCACCTGCCGGTTGGCCGCGTAGTCGTCGCGGTGCCGGGCGTGGTGGGCGCGGAAGCGGCCCGGGATCAGCAACTCCACCGGCCGTCCCAGGAGTTCCTTGCGACCGTAGCCGAACAGCGCCTCGGTCTGGGCATTCACGAGCGTGATCGTCCCGGTGTCGTCCACGATGACCATCGCGTCCGGCGCCGCTTCCAGCAGTCCGCGGAACCGCTCCTCGGCGGCCGGCGAGCCGCCCTTGCTCTCCCCCTGGGCCTTCGCTGATCTGTGCGCCTTGCCCATGTCGACCCCAGATGCGTTGTGCTGTACGAGTTTCGAAAGCCAATACCACCGCAACGGGACCGTGTCGCAGGACAGTTGACTCCATTTGCCGCATCACGAGCGAACCGGCTCCGAGTCCGACCGGAAGCAACCGTTCGCGACCTGCGCCCGGTCGGCGGCGCGCCGTCGGGCGCGGCGCAGCAATCCGGTACCGCCGGCCGACCGCCCTGAGGGAGACTCGCCTGGACGACGAGGAGAGGAAACCATGGCACGACCTGCAGTCGGGGCGGCCCCGAACCGCTGCGACGAGTGCGGCGGCTACGAGTACGGCGGCGCGCCCGTCTGCCCGGCCTGCCGGGCGCTCGTCGACGGCATCGTCGAGGACGAATGGTCCGTGTTCCTGGCCCGCATGGGAGCGGTCGGCGAGCGGGATGCGGCGGCCCTCGCCGAGATGGTCGCGGCCGAACCGGACCGGCACGACTGGCGCGTGGTCGACGCCGCCCTCGACCGCCTGACCTGCCCCGACTGCGGCGACCGGCTCGCCCGCGGCCCGCTCGGCTGCGCCGCCTGCGACCTCGCCCACGGCTTCCGCTACGCCGCGGTCGAGACGGACCGCCCGGGCGTGCCGTGGGGCAACGAGCACGGCGTCCGCGTCAACGTCTCCGTCGTCCGCCGCCCGCACGTGACCTCGGCCGACGAACTCCTCGCCCGCCGCCTGACGCTGCCCCTCCTCCTGGCGGGCCACCTGCCGACGACGGCGGAGGCGCAGCGGATGAGCGCACGGATCCGGCAGGCCCCGGCGGCGCGGCGGGCGGAGGTCATCGCGGAGGCGGTGGAGGAGGTCCTGCGGCGCACGGCGGGCCGAGGGTGATCGATTCAGATCGCCGGACCGATCCGCGGGAGGACGACGTTCCGGCCGAGTTCGAGGACGGGCGGTGGCTCGCCGCCCTGCCTCGGGAGTGACGGGGCCTATCGGAGGGTCTCGGGAACTCCCGGGGTGAGCCAGTGGAGGCGGTCGGCGAGGCCCGCGGCGGTGAAGTGGGCGGTCGTCTCCTCCGGGCCCTCGGTGAAGTGCTCCCACGACGCGTAGTGCAGCGGGACCACGCGGCGGGCGCCGAGGGAGCGGGTGAGGGCGGCGGCCTGGGCCGCGTCCATGGTGATGAGCTCGCCGCCGCCGAACGCCTCGATGCGCGCGGCGCCGAGGTGGAGGAAGGCGGTGCCGATGCGGAACCGCCGTCCGATCTCGTCGAGTTCGGGGATGTGGACGGTGTCGCCCGAGACGTAGACGGCCTCCTCCTCGCCGGGCGCCTCGATCACGAAGCCCGTCACGTCGCCGACCGGGCCGTGCAGGCAGGGCGTGCCCGTGACGCGCAGCGTGCGGCCGTCGGCGGTCAACTCGTGCGTGGCCCACGGCGCGAGGCCGACGGCTCCGCCGCCGAGGCGGCCCGCGCCGCTGACGGTGGTGAGCACCGGGCGGCCGTCCAGCAGCGTGCGGCCGGTGGCGTCGAGGTTGTCGGGGTGCTCGTCGTGGCTGAGCAGGACCGCGTCCGCCTCCGGCAGCCGGTCGGCGTCGACCGCCGGGCCGGCGGTGCTCTGCAGGGTGACGGGGCCGCGCCGGTACTCGGCGGGCGCGGGGTCGAAGGCCGGGTCGGTGAGCAGCCGCAGGCCGCCGATCTCCAGCAGGGCGGTGGCGGTGCCGATGTGGGTGACGGTGATGGTCACGTGTTCTCCGTGATTCAAGTGGCGGTGACGCGGAAGCGGCGTCGGTATGCGGTCGGGGTGGCGCCGAGGTGGTCGCGGAAGACGCGGTGGACGGTCTCGACGGAGCCGAAGCCGCAGGCGCGCGCGACGGCGGGCAGGGGCTGGTCGGTCCGTTCGAGGAGCCGGCACGCGGCCTCCAGGCGCAGCTGCTCGACGTAGGCGCCGGGCGTGGTGCCGGTCTCGGCGCGGAAGACCCGGGCGAAGTGCCGTTCGCTCATCGTGACGCGGGCGGCGAGCACGGGTACCGAGAGGTCGGCGTCGAGGTGGTCGGCGATCCAGCGGCGCAGGGTGCGCAGGTCGGCGCGGCCGCCGGTGCAGTGGGTCAGTGGGACGCTGAACTGGCTCTGGCCGCCGGATCGCTGGAGGTACATCACCATGACGCGGGCGATGTCGAGCGCGAGGTCGTCGCCGTGGTCCTCGGCGAGAGGGCGAGGGTCAGGTCCATGGAGGCGGTGAGGCCCGCGCTGGTCCAGATCCGCCCGGAGCGGACGAACACCGGGTCGGCGTCGACCACGACGGCGGGGTGGTCGGCCGCGAGGCGGTCGGCGGTGGCCCAGTGGGTCGTCGCCCGGTGCCCGTCGAGCAGCCCGGCCGCCGCCAGCACGTGCGCGCCGGCACACACGGAGGCGACGCGCCCCGCCTGCGGCCCGACCTCGCGCAACCACGCCACGACGGCGTCGTCCACGCGCGGCACGGGCCCGTCCGCCCCGATGTCCACCCGCCCGGGCACCAGCAGGGTGTCCGGGCGCACCGGGGGTTCGCGCAGCGTCTCTCCGACGTGCAGCGGGATGCCCGAGAACGTCTCGACCAGCCCCGCCCGCTCGGCGCGGAACCGGATGTCGTACCCGGCCGAGCCCGGTGGCAGCAGCCTGGTGGCGAGCGCGAGGACCTCGGCCGGTCCGGTGACGTCCAGCGCGTTGATCCCGGCGAAGACCGGGATCACGACGAGGTGCGGGAGAGGTGCGAGCTCGCTCATGCCCCAAGCCTCGCCCGCGGCCGGTGGTGGCGGCAATGACGGGAGTGTGCAGGATCCGGACACGGGGGCGGAGCGCCGGCGACGGGCCGGGCTGCTTCCAGGGCAGGGGCCGGGTGGGGGTCCGTCAGGCGGTCTTCAGCAGCGTCAACACCGCCGCCCGGACGCGGGTGTCCGTCGCTGCGGGGTCGGTGGGGCCGAGTTTGCCGTCGAGGTGGAGGAAGGCCAGGCCGTGGACCAGGGCCCACACGGCCGTCGACATCGCCTCGCAGTCGGCGGCGGGGAAGGTGTCGCGGACGATCGCGGCCACGTAGTCGTGCATCGCGGCGGTGGCCGCCGCGCGTTCCGTGTTCTCGGGGTCGCAGGGCTCGGCGAACATCGCCCGGAACAGGGCCGGGCGCTCGATCGCGAACCGGACGTAGGCGGCGGCGACGGCGGCCAGGTCCTCGGGGTCGCGCGGGGCGGGGTGTGCGGTGGTGAGCCGGGTGCCGAGCTCGCGGTAGCCCTGGGCGGCGACGGCGGAGAGCAGCGCGTCGCGGTCGGCGAAGTGGCGGTAGGGGGCCGTCGCCGAGACGCCGGCCCGGCGGGCGACGGCGCGCAGCGACAGTGCGGCGCTGCCGTCCTCCTCCAGGAGCTCGCGCGCGGCGTGCAGGCAGGCGGTGCGCAGGTCGCCGTGGTGGTAGGAGCCGGTCTGCTGTGGCATGCGTCACCCTCTCGATGTTTGCACTGCTTACATCCTCGGCCTAATGTGAGCAGTGCAAACATTGTAGCCGAGGGTGAGGAGACCCCGATGGCTCACGACCTCTTCGCACCGCTGGCCCTGGCCTCGGGCGCGGTCCTGCCCAACCGGATCGCCAAGGCGGCCATGGAGGAGAACCTCGCCGGCCACGGCCAGCTGCCGGACGAGCGGCTGCTCGCCCTCTACCGCGCCTGGTCCGCGGGCGGCAGCGGCCTGCTGATCACCGGCAACGTCATGGTCCACGCCGAGGCGCTCACGGGCCCCGGCGGCGTCGTGCTCGACGCCGACACGCCCCTCGAACCCTTCACCGCGTGGGCCGCGGCGGCCAAGTCCGGCGGCGCCCGGGTCTGGATGCAGATCAACCACCCGGGCCGCCAGGTGCCGTCCGGCCTGCCCGGCGTGGTCTGGGGCCCGACCGACCGCGGCGTCGACCTCGGCCGGCACAGCGGCCGCTTCGGCCGTCCCACCGCCATGACGCCCGAGCAGATCGCCACCACCGTGGAGCGCTTCGCCACCACCGCCCGCCGCGCCGCCGAGGCCGGCTTCGACGGCGTCGAGATCCACGCGGCCCACGGGTACCTGCTCTCGCAGTTCCTCTCACCCCTGGTCAACACCCGCACCGACGCCTGGGGCGGCCCGCTCGAACACCGCGCCCGGATGCTGCTCGACGTGGTCCTTGCCGTGCGCGCCGCCGTCCCGCCGCGGTTCGCCGTCGCCGTCAAGCTCAACTCCGCCGACTTCCAGCGCGGCGGCTTCGACCTCGACGACGCCCGCCAGGTCATCGCCATGCTCGCGCCCCTCGGCGTCGACCTCGTCGAACTCTCCGGCGGCAGCTACGAGAGCCCCGCGATGACCGGCCGCCCCGCCGACGACCGCACCCGGGCCCGCGAGGCGTACTTCCTGGACCTCGCCGCCGACCTCGTCCGCACCAGCCCCCTCCCGCTCATGCTCACCGGCGGCATCACCCGCCGCGACACCGCTGAGCAGGCCCTCGCGGACGGCATCGACGCCATCGGCATGGGCACCGCCCTCGCCGTCACCCCCGACCTGCCCCGCCGCTGGGCCGACCGTGCCGAAGCCGACCGCGCCCTGCGCCCGGTCACCTGGTCCGACAAGGCCCTCGCCTCCGCCGCGAGCATGGCCCTCGTCCGCCACCAGCTGCGCCGCCTCGCGCACGGCCGCACGCCCGCGCCGCGCACCCGCCCCGCGCTGGCACTGCTCGCCGAACAGCTCCAGCAGCGCACGGCACTGCGGCGGTACCGCACCTGACTGGCCGCCCGACAGCCGTCGGCCGGGTAGCCGCACATCCGGCGCGGCGCTCCGACCACCCCCCGGCGCGCCTTAGCGGGACCTGGCCCTTCGCCGGCTCCCGGATGACCGGCCTGTCCAACACCGAGGAGAAGCTCAACGGCTTCGGCCGCAAGGCCCCGTGGCTCCTCGAAGACCGCCTGCGCGCCAACGGCGCCGACTACGTCAAGGCCCGCCTGCCCCTCCTCCCGTTCACCGTCGCCGACCGCAACCTCCACACCGGGCAGAACCCCGCCTCGTCCGCACGACTGGCGAGGCAGCTCATCGAGGCCGTCGAGTCTCCTGCCCGGTAGTCCGCCCCGGCGCGGTGACGATCGACGCGAAGGCCGCCACGATCGCCTGAACGCACCGGATCGCTCTCGTTCGGGTGATCTTCCGGTCCTACGGCCGATGTGTCCTCGGACCGGCCCCTACCGTGCCGATCGTGAACGTCCGCGTCCGGCGCCGGCGCCGGGCCCTGACACACCGACGCCGACAGGAATGCGGAAGCCACCATGAAGATCGCCGAACCACAGCAGAACCCGGCCGACACCACGACCCCGAAGGCCCGCGTCTACGCGATGCTGGACACCGACGGGGACGGCGTCGCCTCCCGCCACGACTACTTCGTCCGCATCGAACGCGCCCAGCAGGCCAGCGGACGCGGCGACGACGACCCCCTCGTCATCGCCGCCCGCGCCACCGGCGAACGCGCCTGGGCCGCGATGGACTCCGACGGCGACGGCGTGATGACCTACCAGGAGTACGTCGCCTGGGTGGACGCCGACAAGTTCGACAACGTCTGCCAGTACGCCCTGGGTGCCCTGTTCGACCTCGCCGACGCCGACCGGGACGGCGCGCTGGACCGCGCACAGTTCACGTCGCTGCGCCAGGCCCTGGGCAACGCGGCCGACAACGCGGACGCCGCGTTCGACGCCCTCGACGCCGACGGTGACGGACGCGTCGGCCGCCAGGAGTACCTGGCGTCGATCCGGGCCTACATCACGGGTGACGCCTCAGCCATGGGCGACGCCCTGTACTGAGGGCAGCCGCACGTCGGGGGCCGGATCCGGCGAACGGGCCCGGCCCCGGTCGGCGCAGCGGGGCCGCCCGGCCTACCAGGCCGCTCCCGCGTACGGGCGGGACCACAGCGACACCTGCAGCGTGACGGCCTTGAACCACGCCTGGTGCATCGCCTCGACCTGCTCCTCCGGGTGGCCCTTGGCCGCGAGGAACGGCCGCATGGTCGCCGTGATCGGGTAGATGAACGCGATCATGTAGCGCAGCGGGATGTGCGGGACGGAGCGGGCGCCGTCGGTGGTGTTCTTCTTCGCCGACGTGTGGCGCAGCGCGATCTCCTCCTGCTGGGCGAGCCAGCGGGCGTCGTAGGGGCGGGTGCAGGTGTCGGCGATCCACTGGCCGAAGCGGCGGCGGACGGCGGCCAGGTATTCGGGGACGGGCGTGCCTTCGGGGGTGGAGAAGTAGGCGAGCAGGTGGGGCTGCGAGCCGACGAAGCCGTACCAGACGTCCAGGATCTGCTCGGTCTGGTCGGCCAGGACCTCGCCGGCGAGCTTGAGTGCGGCGACGTCCGCGTCGGAGAACAGGGTTGCCGCGGCGAGGCCTTCGAAGTCGCCGCCGGTGACCGGTGATCCGGGCAGCTCGGGGTCGTCGTAGCGGTAGCCGGGAATGGGCGCAGGCGTCATGGCCGTCCTCTGGTCCTTGAACCGGTGGACTCCAATTAGGAGTCCTAACTACCGCGAAGCTACCAATGCCCCGAGGCACGGCGCAAGGACCTGCCCGGCAGCCGTCCAGGGTGAGTTGACGAATGATCAGCGCGCTGCGGGCTCGTGCTCCGGGCAGTCGACCCGCAGGTCCGCCGCGCCGAGCGGGGCCTCCAGCAGCCCGCACCACTCCCCCGCCCGGCCGTCCGGGTGCTCGTCGCCCAGGAAGCGGCAGGTCAGGCAGGTACGGGCGACGGTGATCCGCCCGGTGCGGTTCAGCGAGGCGATCGCCTCCAGCAGGACACGCAGCGCGGTGGCCCGGTCCTCCGGCGCGCTCGCGGACAGCCCGGCGGTGAGCGGATCGCGCCAGCCGTGCAGCCGTTCGGCGACCTCCCGGCCGGGTCCCGTCGGTACCCAGGACGAGCGCCGGTTGTCGGCGACGTCCGGCACCGACTCCAGCAGCCCCTTGCGCACCAGGGCGGCGGCGGCATCGCTGACGGTCGGCGCGGACACCTCCAGCCAGCGCGCGAAACTCCCGGTGCTCTGCGGTCCCGCCGTCGGGGAGGTGACCCGCAGCAGCAGCTGCGCCTGGGTGACGGAGAGCCCCTCCCGCTTGGCGGCGTCCCGCAGCATCGCCCGCCCGGCGTCCCCGAGCCGCTCGACCGCGTCGATCAACCGAGCGTCGAGGGAGTCGGGTTCACGTTCCGCACCACCCACGGGGGATTCCTTTCCTACCGGCGGCCGGCCAGTCTATTCAGCCCGGACGGCCTGCGGGGCGGACGTGCGGGCAGAGCCCGCAGCAGCGGCACCGACGTGGCGAGGACGAACGCGCCGAACAGCGTGATCGGCAGCAGCCCGACCGGGCGCAGCAGCCACGCCGGGTCCTCCCGCAGCTGCGGCCAGTTGACGATCCAGTTGGCGACGACGTCCAGCGCCATCACCGCCCGGCCCAGCCGCACCCCGGCCGGGTGGACGAGTGCCACCAGCGCGGCGACCAGGGGGTCAAGCACCACCAGGGCGACGAAGTACACCTGGAGCGGCAGCGGGGCGAAGGAGGCGTAGACGTGGATCCCACCGTTGACCAGGTCGAGCGCGTGGGCGGCGGTGCCCTCCAGGAAGCCGGTCAGGTGGGCCGCGAGGACCCACCGCACCCAGCGCGGCTGCGCCCGCCACCGTTCCCGCGTACCCCGCAGTCCCCCTGTCACATGATCACCCTAACCGAGCCGCCGACCGTCGGAACGGCCGGTGGCCCGGCGGGTGCACGCCGTCACTCCCGCAGCTGCTCCGGGTCGGCCGCCAGGATGCGGCGGACCTGGTCGAGCAGGGCGCTGGGGTCGTGCTCGGGGCCGCGTTCGTCGATGCCGCTGCCGCGCAGGGCGTCGGCGATCTCCTTGAACTGGACGTCCCAGTCGTTCTGGTAGACCTGCTCGTGCTCCTCCGCCGCGTGCGACTGGCGCAGTCCGACGGTGCGGTCGACGACCTTGCCGATCAGCGCCGTCATCGCGAACGAGAACAGGCCGATCACCAGCACCGCCACCAGCTGCTTGCCGAGCAGGTCCCAGCCGCCGCCGTAGAACAGGCCCTTCTTGCCGGTCATCGCGCCGGTCGCCGCGAGGCCGGCCATCACCATGCCGAACAGGCCGCCCCAGCCGTGGATGCCGACCACGTCCAGGGTGTCGTCGACGCCGAAGCGGTACTTCCAGCTGATCGCGAAGGCGCAGGTGAGCCCGGCCAGGAAGCCGATCACCGACGCCCACAGCGGGGTGACGTCGCCGGCCGCCGGGGTCATCGCGACCATGCCGGTGACCGCACCCATGCTGATGTCGAGCAGCCCGACCTGGCGGGTGCGCCACCAACTGGTCACCGCCCAGCCCGCCATGGCCGCGCCGGCGGCGAACTGGGTGTTGACGAAGGCCATCGCCGCCGCGCCCGGCACGCCCAGCGAGGAGCCGGTGTTGAAGCCGAACCAGCCGAACCACAGCAGCGCGAGGCCGATCACCACGAGCGGCAGGTTGTGCGGGCGGATCGGCTGGCGCTCGAAGTCCTCGCGCCGTCCGGCGACCGCCGCCAGCGCCAGCCCGGCCGCGCCGGAGGCGAGTTCGACGACCGTGCCGCCGGAGAAGTCGACCGCACCGAGCCGTGCGGCGACCCAGCCGTCCGGGGCGAACACCCAGTGCGCCATCGGGACGTAGACCAGCAGGGTCCAGGCGGAGGCGAAGACCAGCCAGCCCTTCATCTTCGCCCGGCCCGCCACCGAGCCGCTGATCAGAGCGACCGTGACGATGGCGAAGGACATGTGGAAGACGGAGAAGGTCACCGTCGGGGTGTCGCCGGTGCGGCTGGTCAGGCCGACGCCGGACATGAAGACGTGGTCGAGGTCGCCGATCACCCCGAGCCCGCCCGCGTCGTGGCCGAAGGCCAGGCTGTAGCCGAGCGCGAACCAGATGATGCCGACCAGCACCACGCAGCCGAAGCACATCTTCAGCATCGCGATGACCTGGCCGGTCTTCACCATGCCGCCGTAGAAGAACGCCAGTCCGGGCGCCATGAGCAGCACCATGGCGGCGGCCATGATGAGCCAGGCGGCGTTGCCGGTGTCGAAGCTCTGGGGCATCACTTCTCCTGCTCACGCCGTTCGAGGACCTGCCGGAGCTCGGCCAGCAGCTCGGCGTCCACCGTGCTGGAACCGGCCTCAGCGCCACTCGCGCCCACGGTGACGGGCACCCGGGCAGCAGTCAGCCGCCGACGGATCTCGGCGATCGTCTCGTCGTCGTACGCCTGCTCCTCCTCCGCGCCGGGCACGTGCTCGTACTCCTCGGCGGCCCGGAAGCCGACGGTCTGCTCGATCACCTGGGCGATCAGCCACGTCACGCCGAACGAGAAGGCCGCGCAGACCACGACGCCGACGGCCTGACGCCACAGGAGGTCGACGCCGCCGCCGTACAACAGGCCCTTCTTGCCGCTCATCTGGAAGGTGGCGAACAGGCCGATGCCCAGCACGCCGACGATCCCGCCCCAGCCGTGCACGCCCACCACGTCGAGCGTGTCGTCGTAGCGCAGCTTGTACTTGAGGTTGATCGCGAAGGCGCAGACGACGCCCGCGACGAAGCCGATCACCAGCGCGCCGACCGGGGAGACCTCGCCGCAGGCCGGGGTGATGGCCACCATGCCGGCCACGGCGGCGGAGGCGACGCCGAGCATCTCGACGTGCCCGAGGCGCCACTTCTCGATCAGCGGCCAGCCGACCATCGCGCCGCACGCGGCGAGCTGGGTGTTGAGGAAGGCCATCGGCGCGGTGCCGCCGGTCTGGAGGGCGGACCCGGCGTTGAAGCCGAACCAGCCGAACCACAGCAGCGCGAGGCCGACCACGACCAGCGGCAGGTTGTGCGGGCGGATGGTCTCGCGCTCGAAGTCCTTGCGCTTGCGGACCACGATCGCGACGGCCAGGCCGGCCGCGCCGGAGTTGATCTCCACGGGCATGCCGCCGGCGAAGTCGAGCGCGCCGAGGTGCGCGGTGATCCAGCCGTCGGGCGCGAACACCCAGTGCGCCATGGGCACGTAGACGAACAGCGTCCAGGCGACGACGAACCACAGCCAGCCGCGCATCGTCGCCCGGCCCGCGATCGAACCGCTGATCAGGGCGACGGTGATGATCGCGAAGGCCATCTGGAAGGCCGAGAAGACGACGGTCGGGATGGAGCCGCTCAGGCTGTTCATCCCGATGTCGTGCATCATCCAGTGCGCGGGCGAGCCGATCAGGCCGAGGCCGCCGACGTCCTTGCCGAAGGCCAGGCTGTAGCCGATCGCCAGCCACAGCATGGTGACCAGGGCCAGGCAGACGAAGCTCATCTTGAGCATGACCAGCACGTGCTTGGTCTTGACCATGCCGCCGTAGAAGAAGGCGAGGCCGGGGGTCATCAGCAGCACCATGGCCGTACTGGCCATGAGCCAGGCCGTGTTGCCCGTATCGGGAGTGTTAGGCATCCGAGGTCTCTCCGGGTCGGGGAGGAGTGTGCGGGGCGCGCAGCATGATGGCCATCATTCCGCAATGCGGAAATACAATTCCGCCAGACGTCGAGGAAGGTAGAGGTGCCGCCGGGGTCCGTCAACAGCTTGTTGAGGGACTTGGCCGTTTCTTTGACAACCCGTGGCATCGGCCTTCCGTCCGGCCCGACTGTGCGGCCACCCGACCGGGAAGCCCGCGCACCGTGTGGATCACCAGTGGTCTACCGGCGGGTCGGCCACCAGGCTGTGCCCTCATGAACAGATCCACCCTGACGGCACTCGCCGGTGCGACCGGCCTGCTCGCCGCCGCCCTCGTCCCCGCCGCCGCGTCCCCCGCGTCCGCAGCCCCCGCCGGGTCGCCCTGCGGCACCGGCGGAGTCCTCACCACCGCCTCGCCCGCCTGCACGTACACCGCCGCGGGCACGGACACCTTCACCGTCCCGAACGGCGTCAGCGCCGTGACCGTCGACCTGTTCGGCGCCGAGGGCGGCAGCGCGGCCGGCTACGTCCTCCCCAACCCGGCGAACACCGGCGCACCCGGCGGCCTCGGCGGCGAGTCCCGCGCGACGCTGGCGGTGGTCCCCGGCCAGACCCTGCAGATCACCCTCGGCGCGGCCGGCGTCCCCGGCAGCTCCCGGCACGGTGAGTTCGCCCGCCCGGGCGGGTACGGCCACGGGACGGGCGGCGGCGGCGCGCACAGTGGCGGCGGCTCCGGCGGTGGTGGCTCCGACGTCCGCACCGGTGCCTTCGGCGCCGGCGACCGGGTGCTGGTCGCGGGCGGCGGTGGCGGCGCGGGCAACGGCGGGCCGCTGCTGCACGGCGGAAACGGCGGCGGCCCGGCCGGCGAGCCCGGCGGCCAGGGCGGCGGGCTCGATGGCTCGGGCGTCGCGGGCGGCGGCGGGAGCCGGACCGCCCCCGGCACGGGCAGCCCGAATTCGGCGCTCGGCGGCCCCGGCACGCCCGGCGGCGACTACGACCGGCCAGTGCAACCCTGACAGCGGGAGCGGCGGCAACGGCGCCCGCGGGGGCAACGGCGGCGGTGGCGGCGGAGGCGGCTACTTCGGCGGCGCCGGCGGCTCCGGCGGCGGCAACCCCGGCAACCTCTACGGCGCCGGCGGGGGCGGCGGCAGCAGCTACGCCGCCCCGGACGCCACGGGTGTCGCGCTGCTCCAGGGCGTCAACCACGGCGGCGGGCGGGCCGTCGTCTCGTACCGGTACGACACCGCCACGGCGGTGTCCGCCGACACCGCGACGCCGCTGTTCGGCCACCCGGTCACCGTCACGGCGTCCGTCGCCGCGGCCGACCCCGAGGCGCCCACGCCGACCGGGACGGTCACGTTCTCCGACGGCACGGTGCCGCTGGCCACCGTGCCGCTGACCGACGGCCGCGCGAGCTTCACCACCGCCGCCTTCCAGCCCGGCAGCCACCCGATCACCGCCACGTACGGCGGCGACCTGGGCCACGCGCCGAGCAGCGCACCGGCGGCGGACGTGACGGTCGGCTTCAGCACGCCGTGCCTGACGGCGGCGCACCACGGCCCGCTGACCGTCGCCTCCGGGGACGCACTGTGCCTGGCGGCGGACGCCACCCAGGACGGCCCGGTGACCGTCCGGCCGGGCGGCGCACTGGCCGTCTCCGGGGCGGAGATCCACGGGAAGCTGTCGGCGGACGGGGCCCTCGCGCTCACCATCTGCCGATCCACGCTGGCGGGCGCCGTCACCGTCCACGGGAGCAGCGGCCTCGTCCGCATCGGGTCGGCCGTCGAAGCCGACGGCTGCGCCGGCAACGAGATCCACGGCCGCCTGACGGTGGACGCCGGCACCGGAGGCGTCGACGTGGCCGGAAACACCGTCACAGGACCCGTGGAGATCACCGGCAACAGCGGCGCCGTCGCCGTCGCCGAGGCCAACACCGTCACCGGCCCGCTGCGCTGCGAGGGCAACACACCGGACCTCCGCCAGGCCGACAACACGACGACCGGCCCGCGCACCGGCCAGTGCCGATAGTGCCGTAGCCGCAGCCGTAGCCGTAGCCGTAGCCGTAGCCGTACACCGAACGACCCGCATGGCCCCGGACTCGCCCGGGCCCATGCGGCGGGCCCGGTGCCGAGCGTCGGAACCGCGGGACCTCAGAAGACGCAGGGGATCCCGCCGTCGGACTGGGCGTCGACCTTGGGGCCCTGCATCGGGAGGTTGGCGGCCGGGTCGCTCGGGGCGGTGGCGGGGGTGGCGGGCCGGTCGGAGGCGACGCCGTCGAAGGACGTGCCGAGCGTGACCACGACCCGGCCGGCGCCGGCCGAGGCCGACTCGGTGGCGGTGACGCCGTAGCGGGCGGCGATCTGGTCGGCGGCCTCCTTGGCGCCCTTGCCGTAGGTGACGGTGGTGGTCTTCGGCTTGGTGCGCGCCGGGCCGGTCGTCCCCTGCTTGAAGCCCATGCCGACCAGGACCTTGGCCTCGTTGGCGGAGGACACCCCGGCGGCGGAGGAGGCGTTGAACACGTCCACGGTCGCCGGGGCGGCCGCTTGGGTGGGGGTCGGGGGCGCGGCCGGGGTTTCCGTCGCGCTGCCGGTCGGGGTGTCGCTCGGGGCCGCCACGGGGGCGGCGGCGTCGGCGCCGCCGAAGACCTGCTTGACCACCTTCTGGATCTTCGCCGGGGTGACGAGGTTGACGTCCTGCGGCGGGTCGCCCTTCTTGCCGCCGGTGTCGTAGGTCAGGGTGTTGAACTCGACGTTGCCGCCGGTCAGCGCCGGGGCCTGCTGGGCGAAGTCGAGGATGTTCCACTCGTTGTCGATGACCAGGTCCTTCTGCACCACGCCGAACAGCTTCTGCATCGCCCCGAAGTCGCCGACGACGCCCTGCTGCTTGAGCTTGTGCATCACCGAGGAGATGAAGGCCTGCTGGCGGTGGGTGCGGGCGAAGTCGTCCGAATTGCCGTGCCCGTCGTTGAGGTTGTGGCGCTGGCGGACGAAGGAGAGGGCGTCGGCGGCGTTGAGGTGACTGACCCCGGCCGGGAGCTTGAGTCCGGTGCCGCCGCCCTCGTGGCCGGGCGTCCGGGAGATGATCGGGTCGTCCACCGGGTGGGTCAGACAGACGTCGATCGGCTCCAGCGCCTTGGCGATGTCGTAGAAGCCCATCAGGTTGACCTCGGCGATGTGGTCCACCGGCTGGTCGACGAACCGCTGGACGGTCCGGATGGTGGCCGCGCGCCCGGCGTCCCGGCCGGCCTTCTCCAGGTCCGCGCCCTTGAGCCCCTTGGCCCTGGAGCTCTTGTCGAACCGGTCCTTGGCGTTGCCGTAGGCCTCCTTGATCTTGGCCATGCCCGTCTCGGAGCCGTCGCCGTTGTAGGTCATCACCCAGTCGTCGCGCGGGATGGAGACCGCCTGCACCTTGCCGCCGCCGGCCGGTATGTGCAGCAGGATCAGCGAGTTGGTGTTGTAGCCGCCGATGCTGGAGTCGGCACCGGCGTGCAGCTCGTTCTGGACGATGGCCGGGTCGACGTCCGAACCGTCCATGTTCTTGCGGCTGTCCAGGCCGATCAGCAGCAGGTTCACCGAGTTGTCGAGGTGCTTGGGGGCGTCCTTCTTCGTCTCGGCGATCGCGTTGGACGTGGTCATCCCGTCGGTCAGGGACGCGTACTCGTACCAGACCACGCCGCTGGCGGCGAACACCGACAGCCCCACCGAACACGCCACCGTCCGGCCGACGATGAGCGCCGGCGACCGCCTCCCGGCCGCGCCGCGTTCCGCCGCGCCGCCGGTGACCCGTCCACCACTCCGCCTCTGGCCCACGCCGCCTACCCCGTCCTCGAACGACAACTCTCCTGGTCCTGAGAGTCACTGACGGACCAAGCATGTTGCACGATGTGGCGCGGATCACGCACGCCCGGCGGAGACCCCGGATGTCAAGGAGGCTGGATTTGGTTTCTGATAAACCGTCAATTACCTTGCGGGATAGTCTCTTCCCGAAGCAACGATAGAATCCACGGCGTGCTCTCGCCCTACCGGTCAGTCCTCGCAGAGCTGTTGAAACGGTCCGATCCGACCACCGACTGGCGCGTCCACCACCTCGAACCGTGGCTGATGGTGACCCCACCGCACCACCGTCCGCGCCGCCAGGGCTGGAAGCTCCACGTCTCAGCGACCCTGGCGTCGGCGCCGCAGGTGATCGAGCGCGCGGGGCGGGTGCTGATCACGCACGGCTGCGCCTTCAAGTTCGCGGCCTCCCCGCGCGTCACGGCCGAGCTGACCGGCACCCGGGCACCGCGGGCGCAGTCCGGCAAGTTCCTCACCGCCTACCCCGTCGACGACGGCCAACTCCTCGTCATCGCCCGCGAATTGCACGAAACGACCGCCGGGATGCCCGGCCCCGCCATCCTCTCCGACCGCCGCTACCGGCCGGACAGCGTGGTGCACTACCGCTACGGGTGCTTCGCCCGGCCCCGGGTGCTCAACGACGACGGCTTCTACCAGGGCCGCCTCACCGCCCCGGACGGCACCGTGAGCACGGACGAGCGCCACCCGTGGTTCTCGCCCCCGCCCTGGGCCGAGGACCCGTTCCGGACCCCGGCCACCACCACCTCGGCCCCTCCCCGCCGCCGCGGCAGCCCGGTCCTGCTCGCCGACCGCTACCTCGTCAAGGAGGCGGTCCGGCACTCCAACCGGGGCGGCGTCTACCGCGCCGAGGACACCCGCACCGGCGAGCGCGTCCTCCTCAAGGAGGCCCGCCCGCACGTCGCCGCCGACCAGGACGGCCGGGACGCCCGGGACCGGCTGCGCCACGAGGCGCACGTCCTGGCGGAACTCGCTCTCCGGGGCATCACGCCCCGGGTACTGGAGCTGTTCGAGTCCGGCGGCCACCTGTTCCTGGCCGAGGAACTCGTCCCGGGCCGCAACCTCCAGCAGTGGACCGCCGAGCACCTGGAACGGGGCGACGGCCACGTGCCCGCACCGGCGGCCCGGCGGCTCGCGCGCGACCTCGTGCGGCTGCTCGCCGAGGTGCACGCCGCCGGACTCGTGCTGCGCGACTTCAAGCCGGGCAACGTCGTGATGACCCCGGACGACCGGCCGGTCCTGGTCGACCTGGAGCTCGCCGTCCGCCCCGGCACCACCGTCCACCCCGCCGGTACACCGGGATTCACCGACCCCGAGCACCTCGGCTCCGCGGACGGACCGGCGCCGCGCCCGGCCCCCGGCCCCGAGGCGGACTGCTTCAGCCTCGGCGTGACCCTGCTCCACGCGACCACGGGCATCAGCCCGGTGCTCGCCGCCGACGGCGCACCGGCCCGACCGGCGGGCGAGCGGCTCGCGGCTCTCGTGGTCGCCGCCGCCGACCACGGCGCCCTGCGCGGCCTCGCCCCCGTGGTCACCGGCCTCACAGCGGCCCCCGCCACGCGCTGGACGCTCGCCCGGGCAGCCGAGTACCTCGCCCAGGAGCACCGCCCGTACGCACGGCCGTCGCCGGCCCCGTCGCCGACCTGGCCCATGGCCTCACCAACGCCCGAGCCAACGTCAGAGCCGACGCCCGAGCGCCTGATCGAGGACGGCCTCGCCCACCTCGCCGCCACCATGGACCGCTACGCCGAACACCTCTGGCCCGCCCCGAGGTCCCTGCCGCACGGCGACCCCTGCAACGTGCAGTTCGGCGCGGCCGGCGTGCTCGCCGTCCTCACCCGGGCCGTCCGCTGCGGCCACGAAGCCGCCCGCCCCGCACTGCGCGAGGCCGCCGACTGGCTGGACGAGCGGCTCAGCGAGCCCAGCCGGGTCCTGCCCGGCCTCTACTTCGGCCGCTCCGGCACCGCCTGGGCCCTCCACGACGCGGCCACCGCCCTGGACGACGGCCGCCTCGCCGACCGGGCCCTCGCCTACGCCCTGCGCATCCCGCTCGACTCCGCGACCACCGACGTCTGCCACGGCCTGGCCGGCGCCGGCCTCGCCCAGCTCCACCTGTGGCACCGCACCGGCGACCGGCACTTCGCCGACCGGACGGCCCGGTGCGCGGACGGACTGCTGCGCCTGCTGGCGGCCGCACCCGGCGTGGACTGGCCCCTCGGCCCGCCGGCCCGTGCCGAACTCGCCGGCTCCGCCACCTACGGCTTCGCCCACGGCGTCGCGGGCAACGCCGCCTTCCTGCTCGCCGCCGGCCGCGACCTCGGGCGGCCCGAGCTCACCGACATCGCCCTCGGCGGCGGCGAGGCCCTGTGCGCGCTCACCGAGTGGCGCGACGGCGCCGCGTACTGGCCCAAGGGCCCCGGCCGCACCGAACGCCCCGGCCTGAACTACTGGTGCCACGGCTCCTCGGGCATCGGCACGTTCCTGCTGCGCCTGTGGCAGGAGACCGGGGACCCGCGCCACCTCGCCCACGCCGAGGGCGCCGCGGTCGCCGTGCACCGCGACCGCCACCGCCTGGGGCCGGGCACCTGCCACGGCCTGGCGGGCAACGCCGAACTGCTCCTCGACCTGCACGCCGCCACCGGCGACGAGCACCACCTCGCCCGGGCCGACGCGCTCGTCCACGCCATCACCCCGCGCGCCGCGCGCCGTGACGGCCGGTACCTGGTCCCCGACGACACCCTGCGCGAGGTCACCGCCGCCTACAACGTGGGCCTCGGCGGCGTGCTCGACCTCCTGCTCCGCCGTCACCACGGCGGCCCCCGATCGTGGCTGGTCGACCGGCCGGCCACGGGCCCGCACCACCCGAGCCACGGAAAGGGGGAGTGAGAATGGAGAGCACCGTCCTGGAACTGCAGGAGCTGCCCGAGACCGAGGAGCAGCCGCTGGAGCCGATGATGTGCTGCGACACCGGCCACCGCAGCTTCGACCTGGTCGACCTCGCCGCGCACCCGGTCGACTGAGCGGTCGGGCCGCCCGGGGGGCATCCCGCCCCCGGGCGGTCGCCGGGCCCGGTGGGCATGCCGCTCGTCACCTGCTCCGCGGGTGGTAGGCGAGTTGACGCTCGACGGGAGCCGCGGCGAAGTCGCCGAGACCGTTGACGACGTCGCCGACCGCGAGCCGGATCCCCCGCGCGAGTCCCGACCCCTTGAGTACCGCACCGCGGCGGTCCGGGTCGGGGCCGGTGAAGTCGTCGCCCCCGGCCAGCCGGACGCTCTGCGCCGAGATGGCGCCGATGACCTGGGCGCCGTCGCCGATCATGCTGGAGCCGACGACCTCGGCGCCGTTGAGCAGCCGCGCGTGGTCGCCGACGGAGAGCAGCGAGCCGGGCTGGTTGGCCTTGATCTGCACCCCGCCGGGGCCGAGGGAGCACCCGTCGCCGACGACGATCCGTCCGCCGTCGGCCGCGAGCAGCAGCGTCGACGGGTGGAAGGTGCTGCCGCTGCCGATGGAGCACGTCCCGCCGTCGCACCGCACCACGACGCCGGGGAAGAAGGTGTTGCCCTCCCCGATCTCGGCGTCGCGTGCGATCAGCGTCGAGAACGGATCGAAGACGGTGTTGGTCTCGGCGAGGACGGCCATCTCGCCGAGCGTCCGGAACCCGTTCGTGCGGCGCTGCTCGTCCATCAGCTCGAACATCTTGTCGTGCACGCCGGCCCGCTCCCCTGTTTGATCATGTTGCACCGACTCTACGCACCCGAGAGCGCATACGGCGGTGGAGCCGCCCTGGTGCCGTGCCGTCAGGAGAGGGCGGCGGCCAGGCGCTGCGCCAGGGTGTCGTAGGGGCGGCAGGCGATCACCGGCAGGTGGTGGCTGCGGGCCCGGGCGGCGAGGTGGTGGGAGTAGCGGGCGCTGACGGCGGCGCGGGCAGGCTGGGGGCCGTCTTCGGGCTCGCGGTGGGCGTAGTTGGCGGCGATGGCGGCCGGGTCGTCCTCGTGGAGGAAGAGGGCGCGTACCCGGCGGCCGCGTGCCCGGGCTTCGGCCACCGCGCGGGCGGCGGCGGCCGGGGTGAGGTAGTCGCCTTCGACGATCGCGGGCACGTCGACGGTCAGGCGGTTGCGGACGACGCCGAGAAGCGCGTCGTCCAGGGCGTGCGCGGTGGCGATCTGCAGTTCCAGGACACGGTCGGCCGGCAGGTCCGCGTCGGGGTCGGCGAGGCCGTCGAAGTGGTGCAGGCCGGGGTGGGTCGCGGCGGAGGTCGCAGCCTGCAGGGCGGCCACGACGTCGTCGAACTCGACGACGAACGCGCCGTGCCGAGCGGCGAGTCGGGCGGCGGCGAGGCTCTTGCCGAGCCCGGAGGCCCCGCCGATCAGCAGGACGTCCCACGGGCTGTGGTTGGTGTGCATACGGCCACCGTAGGCGGCCGGTCAGGACGGCGGCTGTGCCGGGCCGGTCATGTGGCGCAGGTACGCCTCGGGGCGTTCCAGGTAGCGGCGCCAGTGGTCGACGATCGCGAGGTCCCGCCAGCGGGTGGGCCGGATGCCGTGGTCGCCGACCTCCAGGACGGCGGAGCCGGGGGTGGCGGCGAGGATCGGCGAGTGGGTGGCGCACACCACCTGGGCCCCGGTGCGGCCGAGTTCGTGCAGCAGGCCGACGAGTTGCAGGCTGGACGTGAAGGAGAGCGCCGCCTCCGGCTCGTCCAGGATGTAGAGGCCCGGCTCACGGAACATCGACTCGAAGACCGTGAGGAAGCCCTCGCCGTGGCTCATCAGGTCGGTGCGTTCGCTCCAGTATCGGCCCTGCCCCTGCTTCTCCTCCATCATCTGCAGCGCCGTCTCGGCTCGGAGGAAGAAGCCGTTGCGCCGCGAGCGCGGGCCGGAGGCCATCGCCCGGCCGCGCTCGGTGTAGTCGAGGCGCAGGTACTCGCCGAGCTCACCGCGCTCCCTGGGGCCGGCGTAGCGGGCACCGGCCCGCCCGCCGTAGTTGTCCACGCCGTAGGCCTCGGCGAGGGCCTCGACCAGGGTGGACTTGCCCGAGCCGTTCTCGCCGACCAGGAAGGTCACGGGCGCCGGGAAGGCGATGCCGCCGCCGAGCAGGCCCCGCACGCACGGGACCGTCCACGGCCACTGCGACAGCTGCCGCTCGGTGAGCATCTCCCGGTGGACGCGCATCCTCTCGACGATCACTCTTCTCGCCCTCCCTGGTTCGTGTACGGCTCGGCCCACCATAAGCAGCGGCACTGACAACGACCTCCGGGAGCCGATCAGCGCAGGCCGGGGAGGGCGCGCAGTTCGGTGATGCGGAGCAGGCGGGCGAGGAGGAGGAAGAGGAGCGCCATCGTGAGGCCGCCCGCCGTCAGGGAAAGAACCGGGGTGCGGAGAGCGGCCACGGCACCGTCCGTGCAGCCGAGGCCGACGAGCCAGCCGGCCGCGCCCGCGAGGGCCGCCGCCGCGGTGAGCTTGCCGTAGGTGCGGCAGATCCGGCGGCCGTCCAGCAGGCCCTCCGTACGGCGGCGCAGGCGGACCGCCGTCAGGAGCAGACCGACGCCGTACGCGAGCGCGTACGCGCCGGCCATCCCCGTGACGGCCCAGCGGGCCGGGAGCAGCAGGTGGCAGGCGGCGGCGAGCGCGACGTTGGTGACGCCGATCCACAGGGCGAGGCGGAACGGGGTGCGGGTGTCGTCGAAGGCGTAGAAGCCGCGCAGGAGGAGGTACTGCGCGGAGAACGGGACGAGGCCGAGCCCGAAGGCCTGGAGCATGTGGCCGAGCGGGACGGCCGTGGTGGGATCGGTGGCGCCGTGGGCGAAGAGGAGTTGCGCGATCTGCGGGCCGAAGGCGAGGAAGGCGAACGCGGCCGGGACGATGACGACGCCGCTGATCCGCAGCGAACGGGAGAGGTCGGCGCGGAGGTCGCCGATGCGGTGCTCGACGACCGCGCGGCTCATGCGCGGCAGCAGGGCGGTGACGAGGGTGACGGTGACGATCGACTGCGGCATCGTCCAGATCTGCTGTGCGTAGGTGTAGGCGGTGTACCCGACGCCGTCCTTCGGGAGGGTGGTGTCGGCGGCGGAGGCGAAGCGGGTGACGAGCGTGCTCGCGACGAGGTTGGTGAGGACGAACAACAGGGTCCAGCGGGCGGCGCTCACGCTCCTGCGCAGGCCGGTGCCGCGCCAGTCGAAGCGCGGGCGCGGCCGGAAGCCGGCGGCGAGGGCGTACGGGACGAGGGAGAGCGCCTGGAGGGCGAGCGCGACGGTGGTGCCGGTGCCGAGCAGGGCGACCTGTTCGGGGGTGATGCCGGAGACCTGGTCGGGGGCGTTCAACAGGCCGACGTACAGGCCGAACATCGCGATGAGGACGACGTTGTTGAGGACCGGGGTCCACATCATCGCGCCGAAGCGGTCCCGGGCGTTGAGGACCTGGCCGAAGATGCTGAAGACGCCGTAGAAGAAGATCTGCGGCAGCAGGTAGCGGGCGAACACAACGGTGAGCTCGAACGCGGCGTGCGTGTCGGGGGTGTCGCTCTGGTAGAGGGAGATGACGTCCGGCGCGGCCCACACCGCGAGGGCCGTCCCGGCGGCGAGGAGGCACAGCACGAGCGTGACGAGGCGCTGCTCGAACGCGGCGCCGCCGTCGGGGTGTTCGGCGCGGGCCCGGACGAGCTGCGGGACGAGCACGGAGTTGAGCGCGCCGCCGATCAGCAGGAAGTACAGGCTGGTGGGGACGGTGTTGGCCAGGTTGTACGTGGTGGCGAGCAGGCCGACGCCCAGGGCGTGGGCCTGGAGCACCTGGCGGATCAGGCCGGTGGCGCGCGAGACCACCGTGCCGGAGGCCATCAGCGCCGAGGAGCGCGGTAATCCGCTCGTCCGCCCCGGGGATGCGTGCCGTCCGCGCGTCTTCCATCCGATCATGGAATGAACTGACGCCCGGACGCCGGTTGGTGGTTCCCCGCTCAGTCCGTCCAGAGGGTGACCGTCGCGTTCAGCAGGTAGTCGGCCGGGGCGATCGAGTCGATCCTGATCAGGGCCGTGCGCCCGCCCGGGGTCCGGAGGCAGACGAGCGAGCCGATGCTCACGTGGGCGTCCTGGCCGGGGTGCGTCATGGCCCAGTCCCGGCACTGGGCGCCGGTCGGGGCCGACTGGCCGGACCAGATGCCGAACTGGTCGTGGTCCATCTGGATCTCGTCGCGCAGGTTGGCGGTCGTCGGCGTGAAGCCGGCGGCGTAGATGCCGTGCGCGAAGCCGGCGGCGCGGGACGGCGGGGTCAGGTCGAAGTCGATGCCGCCTTCCATGGGGACGGCGACCTGGCCGCTCCAGACCTGGACGGGTCCGGTGGCCGACGGGGACGGCGGCGCGGCAACAGAGGTGGCGGGCGCCGGAGTTGCGGAGGGCGTGGAGACCGATGACGCCACGGCGCCGGTCGGCGTGGGCAGTTGCTTCGGATCGTCGCTCTTGGGCCGCACCGCCGTCCCGAGGACCAGCGCCAGCACCCCGACCGCGACCACGCCGAACCGCGCCCCGGTCGTCTTGGGTCCGGGCAGGCTGATCCCGGCGCCGCTGGCGGCCTCGCGCGCGAAGGCCACGACGAAGCAGA
Source organism: Kitasatospora sp. NPDC057936 (assembly GCF_042887525.1). NCBI lineage: Bacteria > Bacillati > Actinomycetota > Actinomycetes > Kitasatosporales > Streptomycetaceae > Kitasatospora > Kitasatospora sp. NPDC057936. The sequence goes on along the minus strand of NZ_JBHVPD010000046.1, from coordinate 325 downwards.
GCAGTCCGAAGACCCACAGAGTGATCGTTCCGGCCATCGGTCCCCGTCCCCCGGCGCTTCCGATCCGACATCAGGCCCGCCGATGGTACCGGGTTCCGGGTGCGTGAGCGCCCCCAATTCCGCGCCGGGCGGCCTCAGTCGAGCGGCGCCGGCCGGCCTCAGTCGAGCGCCTCCCGGATCCGCCGGGAGGGCTGGAACTCGTAGAGGTTTGGGGCGTGTCTGTCGGGTCAGGTCGGAGGGCCGCGGCGTCAGGGTGCGTGCATCGCAAGGCGGAGGAGGGAGTCCATGCGGTGGGGGCACCTCCCGGCCGGAGGCTGGGGGACAT
>NZ_JBHVPD010000045.1:60528-74778 GCF_042887525.1 Kitasatospora sp. NPDC057936 | reverse complement strand
CCACCCCCCCGGGCAGGCCCCCAGTGCCCCCGGGCCCGGGCCCCGCCGTGCCCGGCGCCGGACGGGCACCACCCCGGGCGCGCCACGCCCCGGGCACGGCGGTCGTCCGCTCAGTCCGGGAGTTCGCCCGGGAGGTAGCCGTAGCCGGACTCGCCCGGCACCGCCCGGGCGAGCGCCCGGAGCAGCGGGGCGGGCGGGGCGGCGAAGACTCCGGGGTAGTCGCGCTCGCCCAGCTCCGGGCGGACCGGCCAGGCCAGCCGTTCCGTCTCCAGGTCGTACCGGGCGTCCACGCCCTCGCGGTTGCCCCGGGCGTCCAGGCGCGACCAGCGGCCGTCCAGGTGCACGGCGTTGAGGCCGTGCAGCACGAAGCCGCCCTCGCCGTCCTCCAGGCGCTGGTAGCACAGGCCGGCCGGCACACCCTGGGCCCGCAGGAGTGCGGCCAGCAGGTGGGACTTGCCGTGGCAGATCGCGTTGCGCGCGGCCAGCACCTCGGAGGCGCGGAACGCCCCGCTGTACGCGCCCGCGTCGGCGGAGTGCCACACCCGGTCGCGCACGTGGTGGAAGGCCGCCTCGGGTGTGGCCAGCTCGGCGGCCAGGCGCCGCAGTTCGGGGTGCTCGTGGTCGATCACCTCGTCCGCCGCGAGGTAGGCGGCGAGGTCGTCGGTCTCCGGTTGAAGGATCATGGTGTCCACGGTGTCGCGCGCACCGCCGCCCGCGGGCGCAATTCCACTCCCTGGACAGTGGGCTTCCCGGGGCCCGCACACCCGGGGTGTCCTACGCGTCTGGTTGGCTGCTCGCCTGCGGGGCGGTCGGCGCCCCGGGGCGGGAAGGAACAGCGAATGGCGACGTCGGAGGAGGAGCGCGGCGACCGCGCCCTGCGGCTCGGGTTCGAGCACGGCATGGTCGTCCGGGAGGAAGGCTACGGCGACGACATCGACCAGGGCCTGCACGACAGCGTCGACTCGGTCGCCGGGCAGGGCCTCCTCGACCTGGACCTGGAGGGCGTGATGGACGCCGTGCTCCTGTGGTTCCGCGCCGAGGACGGCGAGCTCACCGACCTGCTCGCCTACGCGCTCGACGAAGTGGGAGGGGTCGAGGAGCGCGGCCTGATCTGGCTGCTGATCCCCGAGTCCGGCCGGGAGGGCCACGTCGGGCCGGACGTCGTCCGGGACGCCGCCCGGGCCGCGGGCCTTCCCGCCGCGAGGCCCGCCGACGTCGCCGAGGGCTGGGACGGCTTCTGCTTCACCCTCGGCGGGCGCTGACCGCGCCCGGCGCGGGCCGAGCGGCTCCACGACCTCGACGGGCGGGTGTTCACCCGGGGCTGACGGGGTGCGCCGCAGCGCCGACGGGGTGCGCGGGTGCGGGACCAGGCCGACGGGTCGCGGCCTGGCTCGCGCTCGGTGTGCGTCAGGAGGGGCTGGTGGCCAGCAGGGCGGTGGTGGTCACCTTGTTGTCGCACTCGGCGAACAGGCCGTCGTCCAGAGCCACTTGGTGTGCTCCCGCGCCGCCCGGCAGGCCCAGCACGAGGGTGGGGTAGGCGACCGGTGTGGCGCCCGAGACGCAGTAGCCGTCGGCCTCGCCCTGGACCTGGACGAAGGTGAGCTTCACCCAGGCCTTGCCGCCCGGGGCCAGCTTGACGGGCGCCGCGGAGCCGGTGTGGGTCACGGCGAGCGGGGCGTTGTGGTCCGGCGAGCCGTTGGCCGCGCCGGCCACCGTCGGGAAGCCCTCCAGCGTGCACGGGTGCGCGGAGCCGTTGGTGAAGGCGACGATCGCCGCTCCGATGCCCGTGCCGTTGGGACGCTGCTTCGCCTGGTGGGCGTCCACCTTCAGGTCGCCGGGCGTGCAGGTCGGCGCCGCCGCGCCGGACGGCGTGGACGACGCGGCGGCCGTGACGGGGGCGGCCGAGGGCGTGGCGCCCTTGACCGGGGCCGCGGGCGTGGTGCTCGGCGCGGTCGGGGCGGTCGCCGCCGACGACGGGGCCGCGGTGGTGGCGGGCTGGTCGTCCCCCGGTCCGCAGGCCGTGATCACCAGGGCTGCCGCGGCGGCCGAGACCACGGCAACCGCGGGTCTGAGGGCCTTCTTCGCGTACTGCGTGTTCTGCTGCATGTCTCCCCCGAAGGATCGAGTGGTACCGGTCCAGTACCGGCACCTGCCCCGTACACACCGCCGTTGCGCCGTCGGTTCCTCAGGCGGGCGGCTGTGACAGGACGGTGACGAGATCTTTTTCCGCCCTTGGCCGACCGGCCGCAACGGTACTCGGGGAGGGACGCGAAAGAGGCCCGGCACCCTGGTGGGTGCCGGACCTCGTCCGGTGATGGAGCGCCAGGCCCGGGTCGCACGGACTCTTCCTACTGAAAGTAGGACGTGCTCTGGTAGCACCGCTGACGCCTGTTCGGGAGATCGTTTCCTCCCGACGGGAAGAACAGTAGCAGGTCAGCGGCCGTGCGGGTGACGGGGTGGTCAGGCTTGGGCGGGGACTCGGCGCAGGTTGCGGATGGGGCGGGTGAGGAGGAGGGCGGCGGCGGTGCAGAGGGCCACCACGACGCCGACCTGGAGGACCCGGTCGGTGCCGAAGGCGCCGACGGCGGGGCCGGCGAGGGCGCTGCCGATGGGGTACATGCCGACGGAGCCGGCGACCTCGTAGGCGTGGACGCGGTTGAGGACCTCGCCGGGGACCTGGGTCTGGACGCTGGTGGCCCACATGACGCCCCAGATGCCGACGCCGACGCCGACGCCGAGCTGGGCGGCGGCGAGCAGCCAGACGGGCCAGTCCAGGACGATGCCGAGGGGGTAGAGGGGGTAGGCGAGCATGGCGGCGGCGCCGGCGGCCAGGGGGCGTTCGGGCTTGTAGCGGATGGCGATCAGGCCGCCCGCCACGGTGCCCGCGCCGAGGGCGCAGTTGAGGAGGCCGAAGGCGGTGGCGCCGTGCTCGGGGACGATGACGCCGGCGGCGACGGACAGCTGCGGGCCCCAGGACAGGACGGCGAAGACCATCCAGATGACGATGACGCCCCACAACCAGCTGCGGGAGCGGAATTCGTGCCAGCCGACGGCGAGGTTGTGCCACAGGCTCTCGCCGGCCGGCGGGGCGGGGACGGCGCCCAGGCGAAGGACGAACAGGCAGGTGGCGCTGGTGGCGTAGGCGAGGGCGGAGATGGCCATGACCCAGCCGGTGGCGCCGAGGCCGACGAGGGCGCCGGCCAGGGCCGGGCCGCCGAGGCCGGTGAGGGCCTCGGAGGTGCGCAGGACGCCGTTGGCGCCCTGGACGTCGCGGGAGACGAGGGGGACGGTCGAGGAGGCGCCGGGCTGGAACATGGCGTTGGCGGTGCCGGCCACCACGAGCAGGGTGTACAGCTGCCACAGGTGGTCGATGCCGTGGATGAACAGGAACGCGAGGAGGGTGTGGGCGACGAGGTTGGCGAGGTCGGCGGCGATCATCATGCGGCGGGCGGTGAAGCGGTCGGCGAGGACGCCGCCGAACAGCACCAGGCCGGCGAACGGGCCCACCAGGAAGGCCATCGAGTAGCCGGCGGTGTCCAGGCCGTAGCCGCCGCTGAGCAGGCCGGCCGAGACGGCGACCGGGAGCATCGCCCAGCTGAGCAGGCCCGCGCTGCGGGCGGTGAAGTAGTAGCGGAAGTTGCGGGACCAGATCGCCGGCTCCCCGGACACCTGCTCCCCTGCCGACGGGGCCTTCGAGGGCGCCGCCGTGGTGTGGTCTGCCAACTGATCTGTCATGGTGTGTCGTTGCTCCAGCTGTCGGTCGTGGTGTTCAGGGTCGGGTGACGGGCGGCGGGTCGAGCTCCCCGACGGTGACCGGTTCCAGGCCGCGGTCGAGCAGGCCCTCGATGATGGCCGGGAGGGCCTGGACGGTCTGGCCGCGGTCGCCGGCGCCCTCGTGCATCAGCACCACCGAGCCCGGTCCGGCGGACTCCAGGACGGTGGCGGCGATGCGCTCCGGCCCGGGTCTGGACCAGTCGCGGGAGTCGACGTCCCACAGCGTGAGGGCGGTCGGGTGCTCGTCGAGGGCGGCGAGGCCTTCGGGGCTCAGCGCGCCGTAGGGCGGGCGGAACCGGGTGGGGGCCGTGCCGGTGACCCGGGCCACCGCCTCCGTGGTGCGGTCGAGCTGCTCGCGCAGCTGGTCCGGTGTCAGGTCCGGCAGGTACGGGTGGGACCAGGAGTGGTTGCCCACCTCGTGGCCGGCCGCGGCGATCCGGCGCACCTCGTCGGGCAGGGCCGTGACGTGGTGGCCGACGCAGAAGAACGTCGCCCGGACGCGGTAGCGGTCCAGGATCTCCAGCACCCGCCGGGTGTGCACCGGATCGGGGCCGTCGTCGAAGGTGAGCGCGACCCGGGCAACGTCCCGGCGGCCGTGCTCGAAGCAGCGTCCGGCGGCCGTCATCGCCGTCCGGATCGGCTCGGTGCGCAGCACGACCTCGTGGTACTCCTCGGCCCGGCCGGTCAGGCTGCCGCCCTCGGCGGTCACCCGCGCCAGCGTGCCGGGGGCGCTCCAGGCCTGCTCCGCCAGGCGTGCGGCCGGGACGGAGCCGAATCCCGGCCGGGGCGGCAGCACCCAGGGGTCCGCGCGGAACACCTCCAGGCCGGCCGCCGTCATCGGGCCGTCGAGCAGGCCGTTGGTGCTGTCGAGCACCACGGCCGGCACGCGGCCGTCGCCGCCCAACTCCCTGATCCAGGCCATGAGTTCGGCGACCTCGGCGGCGCCCCAGCGGCTCGGCTCGGCCGCCCTGCGGCCGGCGCCGTCGACGACCTCGACCTCGTAGCCCGCGCCCGTCCAGGCGATTCCCGCGTAGCGCGCGCTCACTCCTCCCCCAGGGCGAGCGCCGCGGTGACGATCAACTGCTCGACACCGCGCAGGAATTGCTCCATACCCGCGCGGGTGATGATCGCCGGGTCGGCGGTCATGGCGAGCTCCAGGACGCCGGGGGCGGTCAGCACGTCCACCGCGATCGAGACGTTCGTACGGGGCAGGAAGTCCGTCGGCCAGCTCAGTTCGGTATGCGCGGCCAGTTCGCCGAGCGGTGCCTTCGGGCGCTCGACGGTGTCGAACGGGCCGCTGCCCGGGTCCCGGGTGTCGTTCCACCAGTACGAGTGGTCACCCGCCTCGCCGCGCTCGACCAGCCGTGCCACCTCCCGCTCCAGCGCCCACTTGTCGTAGCCCGCGTGCCGGAACGCGCTGAAGGAGACGGACCGGGTGCGGCGCACCGCGTCCGCGAAGTCCTGGTCGGCGTCGGTGAGGAGGAACACCGCCTCCTGCGCCATCGTGCTGACCGACTCGGCGGCGGCCGGCTGGAAGCGGTTGCTCACGACCACCTGGAACAGGACGTCGCCGCTGCCGGACATCCGGGCCAGCTGGTGGGAGGCCGCGCCCAGCAGCACCGCGGCGTCGCTCACCCCGAGGTCCGCCGCCACCTGCTCGACGGCCACGGCCAGCGCGGGCGAGCGCAGCAGCGCGTTGGGGAACAGGCGGCCGGGGTCGGTGACCCTGAGTTCCGGCGCGGCGGGCTCCCGGAAGATCTGCCGGGGGCCGGCGGCCAGCCGTTCGCACCAGTAGCGGCGGGCGCCCTCGTCGCGGCGGCGCCCGAGCGGCGAGGCCTGGACGGCGGCGGCCTCCAGCGGCTGGAGGGCGGGGCGCGAGCGCAGCAGGTCCTCGGCGCGCTCCCCCGCCTCGATCAGGGCGAGGTCGCGCAGCATCCGTCCCTCGCCCCACAGGTCCATCGCGGTGTGCGAGGCCGCCAGTACCAGGCGGTGGACCAGGCCCTCGCACTCCACGAGGCCGACCCGGAAGGGCCACTCGCGTACGTGGTCGAAGGGGCGGCCCGCCAGTTCCTCCATCAGGGCCGCGCCGACGGCCGGGGCCTGCTGCGCGGAGCACGTCCGCACCGCCACCGCAAGCTCGCCGCTGCCGTCCACGACCTGCTCCAGCCCGTCCTCGCCGGCCGGCAGCAGCCTGGTGTGCAGGCTGTCGTGCATCCGCAGCAGCTCCGCCAGGTCCGCGAGGACGCGGGCGGCGGGGCGCGGCGGGGTCAGGGGCAGGTCGAGCCGCAGGTTGTACCGGGGGGCGTCGTCGCCCAGCCGGGTGACGACCCCCCAGATCGCCCGCTGCCCCCAGGTGGCCGGGCCGGTTCCGGACCTCGCGGAGTCCAGTGTGATGGTCCGTTCCTCGACCGTGGTCATCGTGTTCCGAACTTCCCTTCGGTTGCCTCGTGCGAGGCGGTGCGTGGTGGCGGGGGGTGTGGGGGCGGGGGGTGTGGGGACGGCTTCAGGACAAGCCCTAGTCCAGGCCCTGGGCGATGACCATGCGCTGGATCTGGTTGGTGCCCTCGACGATCTGCAGCAGCTTGGCCTCGCGCATCCAGCGCTCCACCGGGTGGTCGGCGACGTAGCCGGCGCCGCCGAGCACCTGCACCGCGTCGGTGGTCACCTTCATCGCCACGTCGGTGGCGAACAGCTTCGCCTTCGCCGCCTCCAGCGAGTACGGCCGGCCGGCGTCCTTCAGCCGGGCGGCGGCCAGGGTGAGCGCCCGGGCCGCGGCGATCTGGGTGGCCATGTCGGCGAGCATGAAGCCGACGCCCTGGAAGGAGATGATCCGCTGCCCGAACTGGCGGCGCTCCTTGGCGTAGCGCACCGCGTAGTCGGCGGCGGCCTGGGCGATGCCGACCGCGCAGGCCGCGATGCCCAGCCGGCCGCAGTCCAGGGCGCCCATCGCGATCAGGAAGCCCTTGCCCTCCCGGCCGATCAGCCGCTCGGCCGGCACCCGGACGTCCTCGAAGCCGACCTGGGCGGTGGGGTTGGCCCACACGCCGAGCTTGCGCTCCGGCTCGTGCACCACCATGCCCGGCGTGCCGCCGGGGACCACCAGGCAGGACAGGCCCCGGGCCCCCGGGCCGCCGGTGCGGGCGAACACGTTGTAGAAGTCGGCGTGCCCGGCGTGGGTGACCCACGCCTTCGTCCCCGTGACGCGGTAGCCGTCGTCCTGGCGCACCGCGCGGGTGGTCAGCGAGGCCGCGTCCGAACCGGCCTCCGCCTCGGACAGGCAGTAGGCGCCCAGGAGTTCACCGCTGAGCATGCCGGGCAGCAGGTCCTCGCGCTGCGCCTGCGTGCCGTAGGCGGCGGTGCCGAAGCAGGCGAGGTTGTGCACGTTGACCGCCTCGGCCACCGCGAACCAGTGGTAGGCGATCTCCTCCAGCGCCTGGAGGTAGACCTCGTAGGGTTGGCCTGCGCCGCCGTACTCCTCGGGGTACGGCAGGCTCAGCAGCCCGGCCTTGCCCAGGGTGCGCACGATCTCCCGGGGGAACTCGTGGGCCGCTTCGAACTCGGCGATGCGGGGCGCGAGTTCACCGGCCGCGAGCTCCCGGACCAGGCCGAGCAGATCGGCCGCCTCCTCGGTGGGCAGGATGCGCTGGACCTTCAACGGACGACCTCCGTGGGTGTTCGGGTGGGGTGGGCGGGGTTGGGGCACGCCCTGGGTCAGGCCAGGCCCCAGGCGGCGGTCTCCGGCCAGTGCCGGGCGACCTTGCGGACGGCGTAGTCCCAGTAGGAGCGCACGGAGAGGTCGGCGTAGATGAAGTCCTGCTTGGCGGCCACGTCCCGCTCGGTGGACCAGGTGTACGGGACGCCGGTGCCCTCGGCCGTCAGCTGGAGCCGGCAGGCCCGCTCCAGCACCTGGGCGAAGACGGACGCGTGCCGCACGCTCTTGCCGACGATCACGCCGCCGTGGTTGCGCAGCAGGACGGCCGGGTGCTCGCCGAGGTCCCTGGCGATGTGGTCGCCGGTCTCGATGTCGAGGACGGTGTTGCTGGTCTCGGTGAACAGGCCGATGCGGTCGCGGAAGTAGGCGCCGTCGTGCGAGATCGGGCGCATCGGCAGGTCGGTGGCGCCGAACAGCAGGGTGTGGGGCGCGTGGCTGTGGACGATGCCGTTGACGTCCGGGCGGGCCCGGTAGATGGCCTGGTGCAGCGGCAGTTCCGGCGGGGCCAGGGGCGGCGCGGGCAGGGTGTGGTCCACCGGGCAGCGCACGACGTTCTCCGGGGTGGCCTCGTCGAAGCCCACCAGCGCGTTCTTGATGAAGAACTCGTCGCGGCCGGGGATCCGGGCGGAGATCTGGCCCTGGTTGAAGTCGTCGTGGCCGTCGAGGGAGAGCATCCGGGCGCCGGTCGCCACCTGGAGGACGAGCCGGCGTTCGGCCGGGGTCGGCGGCACCGGTTCGGCGGTGGTCATGTCGCGCTCCTCGCGGTCGGGGTCGTCGGGTGTGTGGGGGCCGTCGGGTTTGCGGGGCCCGTCGGGTGTGCCGGGGCGGTCGGGTGTGCCGGGGCGGTCGGGTGTGTGGGGGTGGTCAGTTCGTCGAAGACCGTGCGCATGGTGACCAGGCCGGGGGACGCGGTGCGGGCCCAGGCGGCGGCGGCCAGTGCGCCCCGGGCGGGCACCGTCCAGCTGCCGACGTGGTGGCGCACGTGCAGCGCCTCGCCGTCCCAGGTGTGGGTCAGCTCGTGCTCGCTGACGGGCAGTCCGGCCCGCTCGTCGGAGATGTCGGCCACCGCCGGGCCGCCGGCCCGCGCCCAGGTGTCCGCCAGTGCCAGCGCGGTGGCGCTCGGCCGGTGCGCCTTGCCGAGCGGGTGGCGCTCCCGGACGGTGGTGGTCGCCTCGAAGCGGCCCGTGGTGAGGGCGGCGGTGAGCTCGGCGATGCGCACCTGGAGGTAGTGGCCGAAGGCGAGGTTGGTGGCCCGGACCACCGGCACCTCCTCGGCCAGTTCCGCCAGCGCCTTCCATTGGGTGTCCGTCAGGTTGGACACGCAGGCGACGAGCGGGACCCGGCGGGTGGCGCAGTAGTCGAGGACCTCGGGGTGCGCGTCGGGCGCGCTGGCGTCGACGAGGACGTCCGGGACGGCCTCGGCGGCCCAGCCGCCGCGGCGGGTGGCGGTGAGGGTGACCCTCGTCCCGTCCGCCTCGCAGAGCGACCTCAGCGCCGAGCCGAGCCGGCCGAGGCCGACGATCCCGATGGTGGGGCGGGGCTGCCTGGCCGTCGGCGCCTCGGGCGTCGGGGTCCCGGGCGTCGGCGCCTCAGGCATCGGCGCCGATGCCGCTGGCGACGACGAGGGCCGTGACGGAGTCGATGGACTCGTAGTGCTCGATGGGCGCTTCCGGGTCCAGGTAGACGCCGACCTCGTTCTCGATGCTGTCGATCAGGCGCATGTAGGAGAGCGAGGAGTACCCGACGTCGCGGAGCGAGTAGTCGGCTCCGGCGAGTTCGTCGGCGGAGACGCTGCCGTCCCCGGCCGCGATGGCGAGTTCGAGGATCTTGGCGCGCAGGGCGGTGTTGTCCATGGGGAATTCCTGTGTCTCGTAAGGGGTCTTGGGGGTCGTGGGGTTCTTTGGGGTCTTGGAGGTCAGTTGCCGGGGGACGGCTCGGTGAGCAGCCGCCGCAGGCGCTCGATGGACGGCTTGCCGATCGAGTTCGCCGGGATGCTGTCCACCGGGCGGAGGATTCCGGGCACCTTGAACGCGGGGAGCGTGGCCGCGCAGTGGGCGCGCAGGGACTGTGCGGTGACGCCGGGTTCGACGGCGACGACGGCGGCCAGGGTCGGTTCGCCGTGCTGGTTCTCGGCCTCGAAGGCGACCGCGTCCAGCACTCCGGGGGCTCCGCGCAGCACCTCGGCGATCTCGATCGGGTCGATCTTGCGCCCGCCCACGTTGACCAGCCGGCTCGTGCGTCCGGTCAGGTGGAGCGCGCCGTCGACCAGGTGGCCCTGGTCGCCGGTGCGGTAGTAGCCCTCGGCGTCGACGCGCTCCTCGAAGACGCCGGGGGCGTTGAGGTAGCGCGAGCCCATCGACTCGCTCCGGACCCGGATGCCCTCCTCCGGGGCGAGCAGCCGCACACCGGGCAGGGGTGCCCCGAGCCCGCTGCCGGCGCCGTCGGCGGCGAACGTCAGCGGACCGGTCTCGGCGACGCCGTAGTAGTTGTGGACGGGCACGCCGGTGAGCCGGGTGAACTCCTCGCGGACGCTCTCGCGCAGCGGGGCGCCGGAGGAGATCGCGGTGCGCACGCCGGCGAAGCCCTCCTTCGGCGCGCGCCGCACGATCGACTCGTACAGCGCGGGGAAGGCCACCAGCCGGGTGGCGGCGGTGCTCTCCAGGAGCCGTACGACGCGGGTGGCGGTGGGCAGGCCGTGCGACAGGTGCAGCGAGGCGCCCGGCAGGAAGGCCGCCAGCAGCGAGGTGTTGAAGGCCAGGCCGTTGGAGAGCGCGGCGAAGCAGGCGATCCGGTCCTCGGCCGAGAGGCCGGTTCCCTTGACCCAGTTGGCGGCCGCCGCGGACACCGCCGCGCCGGAGAACTCGATGCAGTTGGGCCGTCCGGTGGAGCCGGAGGTGAAGCGGCAGACCTCGGTGTCGTCCAGCAGCTGCGGTCGGGGGGTCTCGGAGCGGCGCACCCGGCTGACCGTGAGGGCGCCGAACTCGCCGTCTCCCGGAGGGGTTTCGTCCACGATGGCGTCGACGTCCGCGCCCGGGGCGTGGATCAGCAGGTCCAGCCCGCAGTCCTCAGCGATCCGGGAGAGTTCGAACGGCCCGAAGGCCGAGTCGGCCAGGAACGGGACGCCGCCGGCGAACAGCACCGCGAGGTAACCGACCACGTAGTCCGCGGAGTTGGTGGCGTAGAGGCCGACCCTGGCGCGCTCGTCCGGTACGTCGAAGCGGGCGATGCGCTCCGCGGCGGCGCGGGCCCGGTCGGCGAGTTCGGCGTAGCGCAGCGATCCGCCCGCGTCGGTGACGGCGACGCGGTCGCCGTGGCGGGCGAGGACTTCGGTGAGGACACCGGGAAGGACGGGGTTCATCGGGTTCACCGCTCGTTCTGGGCGTGCGCGGTGGCAAGCCGGTCGAACTTGACGCCCGAGTCGTCCGGGCGGCCGAGCAGCAGGGCGTAGAGGATCTCGTCGTCCTCCGGCAGCCCCGCCAGCGTGCGCCACAGCGGCGAGTCGAAGCCGCCGATGGCGGTCACCCCGACCTCCGCGCGGTTCGCGCCGAGGTAGAGCAACTGGCCCAACGCGCCGCAGCGGAAGGCGAGTTCGCGCAGGCTCTCGGCGCCGGCGGCCGAGCCGGCGCCGGCGAGCGAGGTGCGCGGCACGTGCAGCAGCAGGACGGCGCCGGCCCCGGCGAGGGCGCGCTGCTGCATGCAGGCCCGGGCCACCTCGTCGGTGGACGGCAGCCGGCCCGGCTGCCGCTCACCGGTGTCCAGCCGGTACACCGCGTCCCGCCCGGGCTCGGTCGTCGAGCGCAGGACGAGGGTGGCGGACAGCGGGGAGATGCCGGGCAGGTCGGTCTCCAGCGGTGTCGACAGGGCCGAGACCGCCCGCCAGACGGCGTCGGCGGAGACGGGTTCGCCGGTGAACGCCTTGCTGGAGACGCGCGTCCCGATCAGCTCCGGCCATCCGCTCCGCTCCCCCAGGCCGCCTTCGCCGGGCGATGTCTGACGGTCGGTCCGGATGTGTGCCAGTGGAGCGGGCGCGGTGCGGGGTGCCGGAGAGCCGGGGTGCTCGGGCCACACGGCGAGGGAGTCCCAGCACGCGCTCTCCAGCCACGACCGCCAGGTGGGCCCGCGCAGGTCCCGGTCGGTGCTGTCGTGCACCGTCCAGCGGGTCCACGGCCCGTCGGCCGCGCCCGCCGTGTCCGCGGCGGCCGGCACCAGGACCGCGGAGTGGATCTCCCGGTGGTTCTCGCCCGCCTCCAGCAGCTCCGAGAGGGGTTCCCTCGGGAAGCGCAGCCGCAGCGTCCCCCGCGCCCCGCGGCCGGCCGCGGCCAGGACGAGGTTGGCGGCCGCGTGGCCCGCGTCGAGCTGGGTGTACAGGTATCCGCGGTCGCCGTACTTGCGCATCGACAGCCAGGGCCGGGTGAGGGTGACCACCAGGGCTCCGCCGTCGTCCGGGACGGCCAGCGCGGACGCCGCCAGCGCGGCGGCGACCCGCTCCCCCGCGGCCAGCCGGGCGCAGATGCGGCGGTCGGCGTCGAGCCGGTAGGCCGTCGGCACCCCGTCCTCCACGGCGAGGACGGCGAACTCGTACGGGTACACGGCCCCGGCCGACGGCACCGCCCGCGCCACGTACGAGCCGCAGGCCCGGTTGGCGCGGCTGGTGAACACGCCCTCGTCCACCATCGACAGGGCCCGGCGCAGGCCCGGGGCGGCGACGGGCTCGGCGGGCGGCTCGGGCGACGCCGGCGGCAGGGCCACCCGGGCCCACAGCTCGTCGGCGCGGCCCGCGGACGCGCCCCGGGGCGCGTCGGCGACCGCCACGGACTCCTGGGTGATCAGATTTCCTTGCACGTCTGACGCAGACCTCCAATTCTCTGGCAATCCACCAAATACGCATGCGGGAGACGGCCGGAAAAGCGGGCAGGCGAAATCGGCCCACCGCACTTTTCGGCAGCCCGGTGCACCACGGAGGAAAATGTGGGGGGATACCGCAAAAGCTTGCAACGGTGCCCTCGGCGGGGCATTTCCACTGCCCTCGACCAGCACCGACGGGTTCTCGGATCGCGAGACGGACTATTCGACGGTCATTCGACCGCGCGGCACCGGCCGTGCCGCGCCGCCCCCGGCGACCACTCGCCCATTCGTCCCCCGTCTCACGATGTGACACGTACCCGATCCACGGCCCGAACCACGTGAACCACGTGAACCCATGATCGGTTACGGCCGTTGCCAGCATGCCAAGCACGCCGGGCAATGGTCAAGACCAATCCCGATAACGCCGCAGGATGAATCCAGCCAACCGGGTGAATGCTGTGAATCGGACATCAATGCGGATCACACATCAATGCGGATTGCCCGCCCCTCACCGACACCCCGGACAACCTCGGCAATTCGTCCCGGCCGGCGCCGACCGGGCCGGTGTCGGTGGCGCCCGATAGCGTCGAAGGGCACGCAGGAGGCGTGCGGGTGGCGACCCGCAAGGAGGAGGACCGCGATGGCGACCTTCACACTCGTTCCCGGGGCCGACGGCCGGGCCTGGTTCTGGCACCGGCTGGTGCCCGAGCTGCGGGACCGGGGGCACGACGTGGTCACGATGGACCTGCCGGGCGACGACTCGGCGGGCCTGGAGGAGTTCGCGCAGGCGATCGTCTCGGCGGTGGAACGGCACGCCGGCCTCGCCACTCCCCTGGTCCTGGTGGCGCAGTCCCTCGCGGGTTTCTCGGCTCCGCTGGTGTGCGGGCGGCTGCCGGTGCCCGTCGCCGAGCTGGTGCTGCTCAACGCCATGGTCCCGGCCCCCGGGGAAACGGCCGGGCAGTGGTGGGAGGACACCGGCCAGGCCGAGGCCCGCTCCGACTACGCGGCGGCCACCGGGCGCGGCCCCGATCCCGGGTTCGACCTGCGGACCGACTTCTTCCACGACGTCCCGGCCGAGGTGACCGAGGAGGCGCTGTCCGCCGGCGGCTCGCCGCCGCCCTCCGCGCTGTTCGCCCAGCCGTGGCCGCTGACGCGCTGGCCGCAGGTGCCGACCCGCTTCCTCCAGGGGCGGGAGGACCGCTTCTTCCCCCTGGAGTTCCAGCGCGGGATCGTCCGGGAGCGGCTGGGCCTGGAGATCGAGGAGATCCCCGGCGGCCACCTGGCCGCACTCAGCCGCCCCCGGGAACTGGCGGACGCGCTGCTGCGCACGGTGCCCGCGTAGCCGCGGGTGCCGTGCGGGCGGGCTGGGTCCTTCGGCGCGCTCAGGCACCCCAGCCGGTGTCCGGGGTGACGGCGGGCGGGGCGGGCGGGAGGGAGACAGGGCGGAGGGCGGCAGGGGCGGTGTTCCGCCGCGAACTGCCCTCCGTGGTGCCCACGACGCTGACCGGCCTGGGCGCGTCCCTGGCCGCGCTCGGCCGGGAGCAGGAGGCCCTGGAGGCCCTGGCCGAGGCGCTCGGGGACCGCAGCGCCGCCGCCGTGGCCCTGTACACGACCGCCACCGTGCACGCCTGCTCCGGACGGACCGGCGCCGCCCGGGACTGCTGGACCCGGGCCCTGGCCCTCGCCCGTCGCACGGGCCTCGCGAAGGTGACCGACGACAGCCTCGACGGACTGGAGTCCCTGGCCGCGTCCTGAGCCGGCCCGTGTCCGGCCGGGCCCCTTCGGCTTCGGCGGCGGCTTCCCGCGGACACGGTGGTGGGGGGGGGGGGGGGGGGCGCCCCCCCCCCCCCCCCCGCCGCCGGGGGGCGCGCGGCGCACCAGGGGGGGCCGCGGCCGGGGCGGGGGCCGCGCGAGGGGAA